>JAUTWX010000034.1 GCA_030838385.1 Acidobacteriaceae bacterium | reverse complement strand
GATTGCCGCTGACTTCGCGCCAGTTGTCGCCGGCGTCGTCGGAGCGCATGACGTCCCAGTGCTTCTGCATGAAGAGCACGCCGGGACGCTGTGCGGACATGGCAATGTGATGCACGCAGTGGCCGACCTCGGCCGCGGGGTCGGGGATGTACTGCGAGTGCAGACCGCGATTGATGGGCTTCCAGGATGTGCCGCCGTCATCGCTACGAAATGCGCCCGCGGCGGAGATGGCGATGAAGATGCGCTGGGGGTTGCCGGGGTCGAGCAGGATGGTGTGCAGGCACAGGCCGCCCGCACCGGGCTGCCAGCCTTTGGCGGTGTCGTGCTCGCGCAGGCCGGGCAGTTCGGCCCAGTTTTTGCCGCCGTCGGTGGATTCGAAGATTGCTGCGTCCTCCACGCCGGCGTAGACCTTGTCGGGATCGGTGAGCGATGGCTCGATGTGCCAGACGCGCTTGAACTCCCAGGGGTGGGGAGTGCCGTCGTACCACTGGTGCGTGCCGGGTGTGCCCTCGTAGGCAAACTTGTTGCCGACGGGCTCCCAGGTTTTGCCGCCGTCGTCGGAGCGCTGGATGACCTGCCCATGCCAGCCGGTGGATGGCGCGCAGTAGATGCGGTTGGGGTCGGCGGGCGAGCCCTTGAGGTGGTAGACCTCCCAGCCGGCGAAGTGGGGACCGCTGACCTCCCATTTCTGGCGCTTGCCGTCTGAGGTGAGGACGAATGCACCCTTGTGGGTGCCGACCAGTACGCGTACCTTGCTCATCGTTTTCGGACTCCTGCGGGATGCGTGCTGCAACACGATCTGTTTCCGGCGGGTGGAGGCGCCTGCCGCTTTGTCAGCCGACACGTTAGCAACCGCGATGGCGGGATGGCAAGGCCGGCGGATCTGGCGCTCTGATTTGTAATCCCGCCCCGGCGAGTAGGAAGCTCGCAACGCATTGGGTCGCTGCTCCGCTCGGCACCTCCACGTCTTTTTTCCGAACTATAACCTTCTCGTGATGCGCGGAGGTGGGGACGCAGCCTATTCCTGTTATGTCGGCTACAGGGTGCAACAAAATGGCCACAACAAGAGGAACAGTGATGCAGAAAGCACTTTCAACATCCGTGGCAGCGCTCATGCTTGCCACGCAGATTCTGTCCCCCGCCGCTTTGTATGGGGAACACGATGCTTCCACAGCTACCCCCATCAAGCATGTCGTGGTCATCTTCGGGGAGAACATCTCCTTCGATCACTACTTCGGCACCTATCCCAACGCTGCGAACCCGGGCAATGAGCCGCGCTTTGTTGCCGCGCCGGGCACGCCTTCCGTCAATGGCTACACCGATGCGCTGCTTTATAACAACCCGAACCTGCTGAACAAGGCGGGCAATGCCGGCGGCGCGAGCAATCCGTTTCGGCTGGACCGGTCGCAGGCGGCCACCGCGGACCAGGACCACGGCTACACGCCGGAGCAGCAGGCGTTTCACGGCGGACTGATGGACTCCTTTCCCGAGTTCACGGGCACGCCGGGGCCGCCGCCGAACGGGCAGGCGACGAATGGCCTGGTGATGGGCTACTACGACGGCAACACGGTGACGGCGCTATGGAACTACGCGCAGCGCTTTGCGATGAACGACAACTCGTACAACACGACGTTTGGGCCGTCGACACCGGGAGCGATCAACCTGATCTCCGGGCAGACGAACGGTGTGGCCGACCAGTCGAATGCGGGTGGCGACGTGGTGGAGGACGGCGACGGCGGCTTTACGCTGATCAGCGATGCGGATCCGATCGGCGATGTGTGCTCGACCACGACCGGCGGGCTGGTGCGGCTTACGGGACAGAACATCGGCGATCTGCTGAATGCGCGCGGCGTCACCTGGGGTTTCTTCGAGGGCGGCTTCGATCTGACCAAGAAGAATCCTGATGGCTCGACGGGCTGCTCGCGCTCGCATACTTCGACGGTGACGAATACCAAGAAGGCCGACTACATCCCGCATCACCAGCCGTTCCAGTACTACACGCAGACCGCGAATCCCACGCACCTGCGTCCATCGTCGGTATCGGCGATTGGCCAGGAGGACCAGGCCAATCACCAGTACGACACCGATGACTTCTTCGACGCGGTGAAGGCGGGGAATTTTCCCGCGGTGAGCTTCCTGAAGGCGGCGGGCTACCAGGATGCGCACGCCGGCTACTCCGACCCACTGGATGAGCAGACGTTCGTGGTGAAGGTGATCAACTTTCTGCAGCAGCAGCGCGATTGGGATTCGACGGCGGTGTTCATCAACTACGACGACTCGGATGGCTGGTATGACCACCAGCTTGGCCAGATCGTGAATCAGTCGACGACCGCGGCGGATGCGCTGACCGCGGCGGGCGCGTGCGGCAACGGGACGGACTCCGCGCTGGCTGGACCGTCGGCGGCGCATGCGCAGGGCCGTTGCGGCTACGGTCCCCGGCTGCCGCTGCTGGTGATCTCGCCCTACGCGAAGCAGAACTATGTGGATCACACGATAACCGACCAGACGTCGATCATCCGGTTCGTCGAGGACAACTGGCTGGAGGGGCAGCGGATCGGCAATGGATCGTTCGATGCGCTGGCCGGACCGGTGAACGGAATTTTCGACTTCTCGGGTCGCGACAACGATCGCCCGTTCTTCCTGGACGAGAACACGGGAGAGCCCGGCTCCGGCCACGACAGACACTAGAGCGCTGCGCTTCGTGAAGGCTGCCGAGGATACCCGCGCCGCCGGGTATCCTCTTTCTTTTGGCTCACAAATCGATGATGCATTTCTTTCGTTCCACACGCCGCGCGTTTTTGAAGACCGGCGCACTTGCTTTTGCCAGCGCCAGTATGGGGCTGGCCGATGTGACCGGCGCGGGTGCCGATGCGCTCGATCCATCGACGCTGACGCCGTTTGTCGATGCGCTGCCGGTGCCGCGGGTGGTGAAGCCGATGGGCACGCGTGCGCATCCTGAGCTGCCGGGGCAACGGATTCCCTACTACCGGATGGCCATGCGCGAGGTGCGGCAGAAAGTGCACCGCGACCTGCCACCGACGCGGATGTGGAGTTTTGCAGACAGCTTTCCCGGGCCGACGATCGAGGTGAAGAGCGGCGAGGGAGCGACGGTCGAGTGGGCGAACGAGTTGCCGACGCGGCACTTTCTGCCCATCGACCACACGCTGCACGGCGCGGGGCGTTCGTTGCCGGAGGTGCGCGCCGTGGTGCATCTGCACGGTGGACGAACGCCGGCGGCGAGCGATGGCTATCCCGA
>JAUTWX010000014.1 GCA_030838385.1 Acidobacteriaceae bacterium | reverse complement strand
CGAAGGCGCACAGGTGACCATTCTGGCCCAGGTAAATGCGCCGATCAGCATTGGCTTCTATGTAAAGCTCGGCTCCTCGGTCGAGCTGATGGAAGCCACCACGGGATACGTGATACTCGCGCACCAGGATGAGGAGCATCGCGCGCGCACCCTGGCTGAGTGGAGGCGCCTCACGGGCGATGAGGTCCCGGCGGATCTTCATGCGCACCTCGCCCATGTGAAGCGGCAAGGATTCGAGTCAAGACCCAGCTACAAAGTACGCGGCGTCACCAACATCAGCTATCCGATCTTCGACGAGAGAGGCTCGGCCATCGGCGCTTTGACGGTGCCGTACATCCAACTCATCGATGCGGTGGCTAATGCCTCCGAGGTGAGTGCTGCTCTGAAGAAGGCATCGCGAGAGATCACTGCGGCCATCGGTGGGAGGACTCCCACCAGACGGCAGAGCCATCCGCAGACACCAGAGAAATAGATCAAAAGAAACAAAAAGTCCGCGGAGACGGAGCAAGATTTGCTCTATCTCCGCGGAGGGAGACTCTTTTAGAACGCGTACTTCAGCGATAGCTGGAAGAAGCGCGCATCCGGTGTGTTGTTCTGGAAGAACTTTGGTCCGGTGATGTTACCGCCATTGGTGTTGTCGTTCGTCGTGGATGGGTTCGCCAGTGTCGGGTGATTCAGCACATTGAAACCATCTGCACGGAACTGCAGATACTGCTCACGCCAGGTCGGGAAGCTCTTGAACAGGGACATGTTGACCTGGTAGTAGCCGGGCCCGTACACATTGTTCGACCGGCCACCTAGAAACGCGATAGCAGTCTGTGTGTCAGTGATGACCGAAGGATAGCCGTTGGTTCCAATCAGGTTGCCATCCAGTGGGTTCCGGAAAGCGCACGGGTTATACCAGTTCGCCTTCGTCCGTGTCTTCGGCGCGCACGTGACGTTCGGGTTGGACGGATCCGGCGTGCCGCCTGAACCAAATGGATCCCGCACCGGGATGGCCCTCGAGCTGCCATTCGCTGCCGTGCTGTTGTTGGGCGAGACCGTGAACGGCGTTCCAGTCTGCGCCGCGAAGGTCAGGCTTGACGACCAGCCACCAACGGTCTCATCCGCAAGCCGTGAATTGTTCAGGAACGCCCTGCCTTTGCCGAAGGGCAGTTCATAGCTGCCGTTGAAGGTGAAACGGTGACGGATATCAAAAACCGAGTTGGTGTATTCGTCGATGAACGGTATGAGCGCCACGTTGCGATTGGTGATCGCAGTAAAGTTTCCGCCAGCGTCGCTCGCATCGTCCAATGCGTGCGCCCAGGTGTAGGTCGCCAGAAACGACAGCCCATGCGCATACCGCTTCTCCATCTTCGCCTGCAGCGAGTTGTAGGTGCTCACGCCGGCGTAGTGAATCTGGCCCACGCCTCCAAGGTCAGGAAACGGCTGAAATTGCTGCGTGCTGGTACCTGGCACAAAGAGCCCTGGCGCCGTGTTCGGTGCGCCATAGAGAGTTAGATGGCGTGACACATTGCCGACGTAGCTGATCGTGGCAGCGAGGTTATTGGAAAGAGCCTGCTGCATGGAAAAGCTGTAATTCATGGTGTACGGCGTCTTGATGTCGACGTCGGTTGCATGGAAGCCCGGGAACGAGACAAAATTCTGGAAACCGCCGCTGATCTGCGGACTCAGGCCGGTCTCGAGTGTGATGCCGTTACTGCCAGCCACCGAGGGACAGTTACCGATTGCGCAGGTTGGGGCATAGAAATTAGCCGAGTTTGAGAACGGGAAATTCGCCCCAATGTTCGTATTGCCCTGGGCCATCAATCCACCATAGAAGATGCCGAAGCCACCACGAAACACCGTGTTCGGATGCGCCTGATAGGCAAAGCCGATGCGCGGAGCAAAGTTCGTCTTCTGCGCATTGGCTAGCCTCTCGTTATTCGTGTACTGAACCGTGACATTGTCCTTGGCGAGCGTGTTGAGGAACGCTGCGCCAAGGTCGACATTCCTGGCCTTGGTGGGAAGCTGGTAGACGCCCGTCCCTGTGCCAATGCCGAGCGGACCGGTCGCGATGAAGTTGGCCTGCAGCCCACTGATCTCCTTATAGGGCTGGTAGTAGTCGTAACGAAGGCCCAGGTTTAGCGTCAGCTTCGGACTTACCTTCCAGTCATCCTGCGCATAGGCCGAGTCATACCACTGCGCGTCACGGATATTGGGCGCGTTCGCGATGTCGGCATAGTTCGCCTGGCCCGCAAGGAAATCGGCGACATCGTATCCGGTATTGCTGTTTCCAGGGATGCCGGTATACACACCTTGTCCGTGATTGCTGCCACCGCTTTGAGGGCCGAAGTAGTACTGACCCAGCGATGCCGGTGCGTACAGATAGGCGAAGCGGACCGCCTGGAACGACACGCCGAACTTCAACGAATGGTTTCCCAGAATCTTGGTTACGTTGTCCAGAATCTGGTAGACATTCTGCGATTCGTTATTGGTTCCGACCGAGCCCCATTGCTGGATACCGCCTTGAGGGAAATAGCCGAGCGGCAGGCCATACTGCCCGGGGCCGAGAGCCGGCACTCCGCCCAATCCCAGAGAGGAAGCAATCGTTGGGTTATCGGCGTTTGCCTGCTTGTACGCGGAATGATTCCAGTTGTAGCCGAAGCGGAACTCGTTGGTCAGCGTGGGACCGAAGATGTGCGTCTCGCTGAGCATGAAGTTCATCGAAAAGATGAAGTCGCTCTGGCCGCCGTACCCGCTGCCGTCCAGAACCGGACCGAGTGGAAGCGCATTCTGAATGATGTCGTGCAGGTAGCTGTAGCGCGCATAGGTCTGATCCTTGGGACTGATGTTCCAGTCTAGGCGCTGATCCCACTGGACGGTGTTGTCAGTTTTCGCGACGTTCTCAACAAGGTTGCTAAAGGTCTTGCCGCCATTGGCGTTCGGCGCCGGATACATATTCAGGATCTTCAGCGCTACGGGATCGATCTGGCTCGCACAAAAAGTGTTGGGCTGGCCGTTGCAAGTGAGGGGCCGAGTTACATCACCGGAATTCGGCTGATAAAGCTGCACTGGACTCTGGCCGGTTAGGTTTGTATTGAGCAACTCGGAGAAATTGCCCTGCCTCATCAATGCCGTCGGCGTGGAATAAACATTGGTCTGGCCGATGGAGATGCGATTCGCCTCAATATCGCCGAAGTAGAACAGCCTGTTCTTCCAGATCGGGAATCCGAGCGTCGCGCCGAACTGGTTCTGGTGATAGGGCGGAACCGTCAGCGCATTCCAGTTTTGTGCGTCCAGGCTTGTGTTGCGTACATACTCCCACAGATCACCGTGGATCTGGTTGGTGCCTGACTTGATGCTGGCATTCATCACGGCGCCAGCCGAGTGCCCGAACTCCGCGCTGAAGTTGCTGGTCTGCAGATTGAACTCAGCAAGAGCATCCGGCGGAGGACGCATCACGAAGCTCGATCCGTTCAGAAAATCGACTAGGTTCGTGTTGTTGTCGACGCCATCCAGGATGAAGTTGTTCTGCTCTGCACGCTGGCCGTTAGCCACGAAGTCACCCGTGCCGCCACCGCGTGTGTTGCTGAAGGATGGCGCGACGCCCGCGGTCAGTTGCGCGATGTAGACCCAATTGCGTCCGTTCAACGGCGTCTCATTGATCGTCTTGGTGTCGATCACCTGACCAACCGCGCTGGACTGCGTCTGTAGCAGCGCAACCGCACCGGTCACCGTCACCGTCTGGGATATCTGACCAGGACTGAGGGCAAGATTGACTTGCAGGCGCTGCTGCACGTCCACGTGCACGTTCGGCCGGCTCGTGGTCTGAAAATTCGGGGCCGACGCGCTCACCGTGTAATTGCCGATCTTGATCGGCGAGAAAGTGTAGTTGCCGCTGCCGTTGGACTTTTGCTGCAGCGTGAATCCGGTGTCCGTAGCCGTCAGCGTCACTTGCGCGGCGGGGACGATCGCGCCGGTGTTGTCGGTCACGGTCCCTGTAATTGCGCCCTGGTCTACCTGGGCGGATGCTGCGCCGGTTATAAGGAGCAGGCACAAACACACCAGCCACCACGCACGTCGTTGCGTTGTTCGAAGAATGTTTAGCATCTGTTGGCCTTCCATCGAATGGGGATTTTGCGCAGAGAGCACTGCCTGCGTGCGGTATGTCTCTGTTTCGAACGAACTCTTGTTTTGAGCGCTCATCCAGACGAAATTGATCCACCTGATTTCGTGGGAGCTTTTCAATGCACATCTGGCCTGTTTCTTACGTATGAATCGAACATTTCATATATCAAACGTTGCAAAGCTACGCCTCGAATGTAAGCGTTGTCAATCCGGGCTCTGGACAACCGTGTTCCTTCGCGGCACATCCGGCGAGAAATAATAATGATTGCGCCTCCTGCCACGGCCTAAGTGTCCGGAATTGCCACAGTTAGCATCTGCCCTATCCTTCTTCAGGAGTTAAGGCCATCCTTGCGGTAAGTACTTAGGCTTACGCTACCGCCGCCGCAGCTATCCCCTCTGTGCACCGGACGCAAACCTGTATGCGTGAGACAGAAAAAGCACCGAGGTCGTTCCGCGAATAGCGAGCAGGGCGCGAGCAGATGATGCGCGGCCCTGCTCCAGCGGATCTTTCACGTCCGCAGCTCTTTCAAGTCTGTCGAGGCGCCCGCCTCTTGTGGAGTGCGATAGCGGCCGCCCTCCAGCTCCGCCGGAAAGGCAAAGTGCGATCGCAGATGCGGAATGTATTCCAGGAAGACCGCTTCGTTTCCCACCGCGACGTGCAGGAACAGCACCAGATGCTGATGGATCTGCCCCATATCTCCTACGTGTGGCACGATCGGCAAACCGAACTTCCTCGCCAGCAGGCCGACCGCCAGAAACTCGCTCACCCCACCTAGCCGCGTGCAGTCCGCCTGCACATAGTGCATCGCATGCGCCTCAAAGAAATTCTTGAAGACCACCCGATTGGGAATGTGTTCACCGCAGGCAATCTTTACCGGCGCAATCTCCCGCGCCAGCGCCGCATGCGCCCCCATGTCGTCGGGATGCGTGGGTTCCTCGATCCAGAGCGGCTTCAGCTTCGACAGCTCTGCGCAGATCACGCGCGCCGCAGGCAGCGTCCACTGCTGGTTTGCGTCGAACATGATCGTACTGCGCTCGCCGGCACACTGGCGCAGCATGGCTGCGCGGCGCAGGTCGCGCGTGCGATCTGCGGAACCCACCTTCAGCTTGAAGGCGCTGAACCCCTTGTCGATGGCCCGCTTGGTCAGCTCGCGCACCTTGTCGTCGTCATAGGCCATCCACCCAACCGACGTGTCGTAGCCGGGATAACCCTGCCGCAAGATGGCCGACCGTTCCGCTCTCGCGGGCAGCTCCCGTCGCAGCAATTCGATCGCTCCGCCCTCATCCAGCAACTCATCGAGATAACTCAAATCAAGAACCGCCACCAGCTGCTCGGGCTCCAGATCTAACAGCAATCGCCACAGCGGCACACCCCGGTTCTTCGCCCATAGATCGAAACATGCGTTGGTAATGGAAGCCAGGGCCAAATGCACAACGCCTTTATGCGGCCCCAGCCAGCGCAGCATCGGGTCATTCGCCAGTTCGCGGGCCGTGCGTCCAAAATCCGCCATCAGCTCCTCGATCGCCCTGCCCTGCAGCGGCCGTGCCAGCATATCGATGGCCTCGCACACCAGCCTGTTTCCTTCGCCCAGCGTGAGCGCGAATCCCGTTCCGCGGATCGTCCCACCAGCGGAAATAAGCTGCGTCACCGCCAGGCAGTACTCGGGGTCGGTGTGTACGGCATCGCTGCCCGCGCCGGGAGGCAGTGGATAGCGCACATCGGAAACCGTTATCCGCTCGATGGAAAAAGAAGTCATGCATCTCCCTGCTGAGTCGCTCGTATCGTCACCTGCTGGGAAGCGCCCAGCAGGAAATCATTCCGGCGCACGTCTGCTCTTACCTTTGGAACGCGTTGGAGTCTTCTCCCAATTGCTGTACGCCGTCTCCGCAAAGCGCGCCATCGCCCGGCGAATGTACTGCTCCGCGACTTCGCCTTCGCCCTCGCGGACCAGATCCACGACGCGTTGATGTGCTTCCAGGTCGCGGTCCCAGGCCGATGTGTCCTGTTTGCTGGCAATGATGCGAATGCGCGCGAATGCAAAAAATGGAAGCAGAACACGGCCCGCGTGCTCTACCAGGTGAGGATTGTCCGAAATCCGGCATAGCTCCAGGTGAAACTCCCGATCAGCATCCACCAGATCGGCGGTACGATTCTTCCTCGAAGCACGTCGCATCGCATCCACGATCTGTTGCAGCTTCGCGACGTCGGCCTGCCGCGCCGCTGCCAGGCGCGCGGCCAATCCTTCGATCGCACCGCGAATTTCATACAGGTGCAGAACATCCTGCTCGTTCAGGCTCACCACACGCGCGCTTCGGCCGGAGACCTTGGTGACGAAGCCTTCCTGAGCCAGCAGGTTAATCGCCTCGCGAATCGATCCCTGCGCCACACCGAGTTTTCTGCCCCAGGTGCCCTCGATGATGCGCACTCCGGGCGGCAGTGCGCCGCTGCTGATCTCGTCCCGCAGACGATTCGCGAGTGCTGACTTCACCAGTGAGCCGGATGCGGCTTCCAGTTTCTTCAATTTGGCCATAGGCGCTTATCTGGGCGTCTGCGAGAGACTACCGCCAGTAATCTCCGTAGGTCAATGCTGCATGAGCACTCAAATCGCCGAGATGGCCTTCTGTGCCATCATTTCTTCATGCGGCGCTATGGAATGACCCTTCATTTGCGGCCCGAGGCCGAAGCGGCCTACCGGCAGCATCATCAGGCAGTCTGGCCTGCCGTTCTCCACACCATCACGGCGTGCAACATTCGCAACTACACCATCTTCCTCCGCGACGGCTGCCTCTTCGGCTACTTCGAATACATTGGCGACGACTACGCGGCAGACATGCGCAAGATGGCCGCAGACCCCGCCACGCAGCAGTGGTGGGCCATCATGGAACCCATGCAGGAACCGCTTCCGAACCGCGCCCAGGGCGAGTGGTGGGCATCGATGGAAGAAGTCTTCCACCACGACTGACGCGACACTGATTCGGCACGATTGCCGGGCGCTCAAGTGCCGGCAGTCGGCCTCATGGTGCGTCTGACTTGCCCTAAGACTCTCCGCTACTTTAAGGACGTCTACTTGACAGCGCTTACATTGCACTCCTATCGTTCTCCCGATATGAGCGCTCAAGTGGATCGCCGTTTTTTTCTGCGCTCAAGCCTCGCCGCCGCCTCTCTTCCCCTCGTCGCACGTCTTGCCCTCGCCGCAGACTCCAGCCACCAGCAGAGTGCCTACGAGGACCAGCGAACCGCGTGGTTTCGCGCTGCGAAGTTCGGCATGTTCATCCATTGGGGGCCCTACTCCGTAGCCAGCGTCGAAGCCTCGTGGCCCATCATGAGACCCGGCCAATGGGGAGTCACTGAGACCGAATACCGCGCCCTGCCTGCTCGCTTTAACCCCGTTCATTTTGATCCGGATCACTTCATTGACATGGCACGCACCGCTGGACAGAAGTACATGGTCTTCACCACCAAGCACCATGACGGCTTCTGCATGTTCGACTCGGATTACACGAGCTACAAGATCACCAATATGCCCTACGGCAAGGACATCGTCAAACAACTGGCCGACGCCTGCTTCCGTCGCTCCATGCCGCTCGGCTTCTACTACTCGCCGCCAGACATGCACCATCCCGGCTTTCGCGATACCAGCCGCGCGGCCAGCGAAAACTGGAATGGCCAGCCGGAGCGCCCGGAATGGTCCTCCTATTTGCAATACATGCAGTTACAACTGACGGAATTACTTACCCGCTACGGCGACGTGAGAGACATCTGGTTCGATGGTCTCAATCATCAGGAGAAGTACGATGGACGCCGCTTTCTCGATCTGATCCATCGTCTGCAGCCTGCCACGCTCGTGAACGATCGCATCGGCGTCCCCGGCGATTACGTCACTCCGGAGCAGTTCATCCCGCGCGCGATCCCGACCAAAGGCGTCGAGGTGCGCGGCGCGGACGACAGCGTCCAGAAAGACTTTCACGCAGGCGTGCCATCACCGGCAGACTTCCAGCTCTGGGAGACTTGCATGACGATCAACGACACCTGGGCCTACAACGCGCACGATCATCACTTCAAATCCTCTCGCGACCTGATCCGCGGCCTGGTCGAAGTCGCAAGCCGTGGCGGCAACTTCCTGCTGAACGTGGGCCCACAACCGGATGGCATGATTCAACCGGAGTTTCAGGAGCGCCTGCGCGCCATCGGCGATTGGATCACCATCAATGGCGACTCTATTTACGAAACCAGCTACGGCCCTGTCCAGGGACAGTCAGCCTACCGCACAACCGCGAAGGGTAGCGAGCTGTACGTTCATATTTTCGACTGGCCTTCCAACTCGCTCACCATCACCGGCCTCCCTGCAAAGGTACTTTCGGCACGCCTTCTCGCCAACAACCAGCCGCTGCGCTTCGAACAAACAGCAGGTACTCTTTCCATCACACTTCCACCCCAGCCACCCGATGCAAACGTGAGCGTCGTCGCTTTCAGGATGCTCTAGACCAGTGCCTACGCTGCAGATTGCGATCCAACATTTTTCAAGCCGCATCCATCAACCACCATGCCAGTAATGGAGATAGCGCGATGAAGCATCTCTTCTCTTGCTCGGTCTTGACCGCCGGGCTTTTTGTCTTGGAATTGGCCCCTGCCGCTTTCGCACAATCGGCTCCTCTGCAGCTCTCCTCTCCCGATCAGCAGCTTGTCGTACGCTTTGCAACGAAGCCTTCCGGAACTGCTTCGGAGCTGGGCGGCAAGCTCGTCTACTCGGCTACCTTCCACGACAAGCCCATCCTCGAGGACTCGGCCCTCGCCCTCGAACTTGGCGATCAGCCGGCACTCGGCTCCGAGGTCCGCATCGTCGACGGCAAGTCCGGCAGCGGCACCGATGACTACACGCTGAGCAATCAGAAAGTCAGCAAGGTGCACGACGCATACAACAGCCTGGTCCTTCACGTAGAAGAGAATGCCGCCAGCCATCGCACTATGTCCATCGAAGCGCGCGCCTACAACGGCGGCTTCGCCTTCCGCTATCTCCTGCCGCAGCAGGACGCGATCAAGCAACTGCAACTGCGGCAGGAGGACACGGAGTTTCGCCTCAGCAGCGATGCCACCGACTGGCTGCTCGCGCTGCCGAACTATCGCAGCAGCTACGAAAGCGAATACGTGCAGCTGCCGACCTCCGCGCTCAGCAACCAAGGCGGCGTCTACAGTCACTTCCTTATCGGACTGCCGCTGCTCATCCACGAGCCGGGCGTAGCGTGGATGGACATCGTGGAAGCGGACCTCGAAGGCAGCACCTCGATGTATGTCACCAATCCCTCCGGCAACTGGGCAGGCCACTGGTTCTCCGCACTGCTGTCGCCGCGCCATGACCACCCGGAGATCGCCGTCGAAGGTACGCTGCCCTGGCACTCCGCGTGGCGCGTGCTGGAGGTTGCCGACGATCCCGGCCGTCTTGTCGAGTCGACGCTGCAGTATGATCTGAGCCCGCCAAGCCGCGTCGCCGATACAACTTGGATCCATCCCGGCAAAGCATCGTGGAACTGGTGGGTCAACGATCTCGACAGAAACGGCAGGCCGTCGTTCACCACCGACAACATGAAGTACTACGTCGACTTCTCTGCGCAGTCCGGCTTCCCGTACATGATGCTCGACGCGGGCTGGTCCGCCGGCCGCGACATCACGCACATGAATGGCAAAGTCGACGTGCCCGAGCTCGTTCGCTATGCCGCCACGAAGAATGTGAAGGTCTGGATCTGGTGCTACTCGCAGTCGGTCGCGCAACAGATGCAGGAAGCCTTTCCCCTCTTCGAGAAATGGGGCGTCGCCGGCGTGAAGATCGACTTCGTGAATCGCGACGATCAGCAGGGCATCCAGTGGTACTACGACGTCGCGAAGCTCGCCGCCCAACATCACCTTATGGTCGACTTCCACGGCACCCGCACGCCCTGGGGACTGGAGCGCACCTATCCGAACGTGCTCAGCTTCGAAGGCGTGATGGGCATGGAGAACAACAAGGTGGGCCGTCGCGACAGCCCGGTCGATCGCAGCGTCTTCCCCTTCACCCGCCTGCTCGCCGGACCGATGGACTACACGGCCGGCGGCTTCAACAACGCGACCGAAGACGGCTTCGTCGCGCAGAACACGAGCCCGATGGTGATGGGCACGCGCGCGCAGCAGCTCGCGCTTTATGTCATCTTTCAGACGCCGTTTCAGATGGTCTCCGACAGCCCGCAGGCCTATGTGGGAGAGCCTGCCTTCCAGTTCATCAAGGACGTGCCCGTCTCCTGGGATGCGACACACGTGCTCAACGGCCGGCCCGGTGAGTTCGTCACCATAGCGCGCAG
>JAUTWX010000550.1 GCA_030838385.1 Acidobacteriaceae bacterium | reverse complement strand
TACTTTCGCATTCCAGTTGTTACCGAACAGCAGCTAGCCGAGATGCTGCGCACGATGGAAGTTTTTGCGCGCTATCTGGCGAACGCCTGGAAACGCCTCAAGGTGATGAGTGAGCTGCAGCGAGTCCGTGAGCGTGAGCTCGCGCTCGATCGGCGCGACCTCGCTGAGATGCTGTTGACCGTTCCCGGCAGCAGTGCATATGAAGAACGCGAAGATGCGATTCGCGCCCTCTGCTGCAACATCGGTTTGGAAGAGTTGCCGAATCATGTGCTGCTGCTTCGGCTGCGACCTGTGGCCCCTGTGCTGGAGCGGGGCGAAGCCCGCCTGCAGGAAGTGGAACTTGCCGCCGCCATCGGCAGCCATCTGAATTCCGCCAAACTGGTGCAATTGATCGAAGAGCGTTGCCATTCCTGGCCGAACACCTTCGCTGCCGTCGTGGGCCCGGGAGAGATTTGCATCTTCACCCTGCAAAAGGCGAAGTCGGCGGCCCGAATGCGTTCGGCATTGGAGGAAATGGCGCAGGCGCTTCTTCGCATTGTGCGGGCGGAAGGCAAGGCGACGGCTCGCGTGGGTATTTGCCGGCTGGAACAAAAGGGGGCTGAGCTGCTCTCTGCTTATCGAGAAGCTTCCGCGGCACTCGATGCGGGGCATGCAGCGGTGGCCTGGTTCGACGGCCTGCCAGGGAAACGGCAACAACCATCGCACGCGCTGGCCCGGGTGCTCATAGCTCTGCAGGCTGCAGATACGTCAACCATGGCTTCGGCGGTGCAGGATTTTCTTTCCAGCGTGCCGTCGGCGTCTTCAGGACCAGGTCATCTTCAACAGGTGCAAGGACTGCTCACCTGGGGCTGCGAGCATCTTGCCCGTGAGAGCTGCTCTCTGGGCCTTTCCTTCCTTGGGATGGACGAGGCCAAGGAACAAGCGATGGACACTATTATTCACTCCCAGAATTTTCTGGTTATGGCCGACGCGTTTCGTGGGTTCGCGGCCCAGCTGCGACAGCAGATGAGCGAACGCTTCAGCCGCCGCGAAGACAAGATTGTGATGCAGACGCAACGGCTGGTACATCAGCTTGGCCCGGAGACGGTCACGATTCAGGAAATTGCCCGCCATCTGCAGATCTCTGCCGGGCACCTTGGCCGGGTTTACAGCCGTACGGCGGGCCATACGCTCGAGGAATACCTGATTCGCCAGCGCCTGGAAATCGCGCGCCGGCTGCTGCTCGACTCGAGGCTGCACGTGGCCGAAGTGGCCGATCGTTCCGGCTTCTGCAATCCTGCGTACTTTGCTTCGGTCTTTAAAAAGTACATGCATTGCAGCCCACGCGCCTTTGCCAGCCAGCCGCAGCGCTGGGTAACGGGGACTTTCCCCAGAACTGCGAATTAGTCGCCGTCCTACTTCTACCTGGGCCTTTCTGGAGGAACTCTCTTTTGTCATCCCGGCACGAGTCCTCAATCGCCGCCCCATGGCTTCTCTGGTCGCTGGTCACCATCGCCGTCTGGGGTGCATGGGGCTTTCTCTCCAAGGTTGCCTCGGCGGAGGTCAATGTATATCTCAACCAGTTGCTCTATACCGTCGGACTTGTTCCGTTGATGGTCTTTGTTGGATGGACAGTCCACAAACGGCGGGAGCATCTTCCGGCGGCGGATGCTCGTCGTGGAGCGAGCTGGGCCTTTCTTACCGGGATTCTTGGAGGCCTGGGAAATATTGCTTTTTTCGAAGCTTTGGTGAAGGGCGGCAAAGCTTCGGTGGTTGCTCCGGCAACTGCCCTGTTTCCTATGGTGACGGTTGTGCTCGCATTGTTTTTTCTCAAGGAACGATTAGGCAGTATCCAGATGGCCGGCCTTGTCTTGGCCTTCGCGGCGATCTATTTGCTAAGCATGTAAGACGTGAGGAAGAGAGATGCAAACCTGGCTGCTGTGCGTCCTCGCTGCGCTGGTTTTTTGGGGTATTACCGGCGTTACGCAAAAGCTCTCAACCAACGCGATCTCGAGCGAACGATCCTTTCTCTGGTTCTGTGGGGCGATGGTCGCCCTGTCGGCGATGGTGGCCGGATTGGCTCAGGTGCCGCACAAGCTTGGCGCGGTCGCACTACTGAGTGCGATTGCCGGGGGAACGCTCAACGGGCTGGGCGCCTGGACGAGCTTTCGGGCATTGGAGTCAGGAGGAAAAGCCTCGATCGTGATTTCTCTGATCTCGCTTTATCCGATGCTCACCGTGGTGATGGCTGTGATCTTTTTAAAAGAGCGCCTCACCACAAACCAGATTGCCGGAACTGTGATGGCCGTGGCGGCGGCAATCCTTCTCTCGTTTGAGAGTGACCCGAAGGCGGCAAACTGAAGATCATGCTTCTTCGCCGGGCAGGATGGTTCCATCGCTGGCAACACCGCCGATCGAATTGAGGCCCTGACGCACCGCGAAAAGGATAGCGGTCTGCAGACTCTCTCCGGGCTTGAGGTCGCGGGCGCGCCCGGCTTTGATCATCTCCTGATAGCGGAATGGATAGCCGGTTGCCGGTTCCAGGACCGCAACGTTGAGGTTGCGCCAACCGCCATGGGCGGCAAAAAGCCAGCACGAGGTGAAGACATTGGGATCAAAGCGCAGCGCGGCCGCGAGTTTGTTGGCACGGTTTGTAATGCCGCACCATCCGCCCTGCATTTCGGTCCCGTAGAAGAAATGAACCGCCCGAGAGGAAGAGTCCGGGACCTGCCGCAGATCGATGCTGCCAATGCCTTGTTCCGCATGGGGCCACGCAAAGCTCAAAGGTGCTTCACCCAGAGAGCCGGCGAACGCGGGTTCCCGAACGACCGTCATAGGCGGAAAATCGATGCGATGCCGCGGTGAAACTGCAAACGCCGGGTGCAGCTTCCAAAGAAATGGGAAGCTCGACGCGCCCTCGTTGGCGAAGGAGTAATCGATTGTGAAGTGGGCATCGTCGCGCTTTAGCACAATGGTGCGCTCGACGCGAAAAGCGCTGATCGGCGTTACAAACACCAGGCGCAGCCCTACCTGAGTGTCATCCTGAAAGGGGAAGGCCTCCCATTCGCCGGTCCACAACTCGCCGTGGTCGGGCAGCAGGTCTTCGAGTCCCATTCCGGCTTCATCGTTGGGAAACAACTCATCCCAACCGCCGCTCCACACGTCGTCGTAGCCAGCATGAATCGGCTGCCTGCGTGGAGGTATCCGCGGGTTGTTCCAGAGAAGCGGCTCATCGAGTGGGCGATAGGTAATCTGCCAGATTCTGCCCCCGGCCTCGGGCAAAATCGTCAGGCGCAGATAGCGGTTTTCCAGCAGGATGGTCTTCAATCCATGAAAGGTCCAGGCAGTGGAAAGAGCGAGTTCGGTCATAGTTTGGGATATCGAATCGAGGTTAGCCTAGCGGATGGAAAAGCTGCCAAGCATGCGGAAAACGGCTGGTTTACCGCGAATTGAATTGCTTATCCAGCTCTTTAGGAGAGCTCTGGGAACTTTCGGTCGTGGCAGGAGGCGCTTGCCTCCTGCTCAGGCGATGCGAAGCTCTTGTACGACTTCGTCATTGAGGTCGATACCCAGACCCGGTTCTGTCGGAATGGTGAGATAGCCACCATCGGCCACAAATCTCTGCTTTGTGAGAACGTCTCGCAGTCCGGTTCCGGATTGAGAAACAAATTCGCAGATCAAAGCATTGGGGATGGAATTGAGCCAGTGCAGCGCGGCCGCCACGTTGATGTAAGTCGTAAAGCCGTGATTGGCTACGGGCAAGCCGCGATCCCATGCTAGGCTGGCGATCTTCATCGCTTCGGTAAAGCCTCCACAGCGTGCGAGGTCGACCTGTACGATGTCGATTTTTCCCTTGTCCATGAGCTCAAGGTACGAGAGGCGCGAGCTCTCTTCTTCTCCAGCGGCGATGCGCACTTCGGTCGCTTCGCTCAGACGCCGATAGCCTTCATAGTCATCAGGCCGCAACGGCTCTTCGAGCCAGAAGAGATTGTAGTCGCTGAAAGAACGGGCTCGCTTCACAGCAGTCTTTGCATCCCAGACCAGCCCCGCGTCGATCAGCAGATCGCAGTCGTCTCCAAGACCGCGACGCGCTTCTTTGACCAATGCAATGTCGTTGGCTTCGCTCTGGCCGAGAGGCTCCCAGCCAAATTTCACCGCGCTGAACCCCTCATCGCGGAAGCGTTTCGCCATCTCGTGGGTGATCGCTGGCGTGGCGCCAAACAGTGTGCTGGCGTAGCAGCGAATTTTCTGGCGAAACCCGCCTCCGAGCAGCTTCCATACGGGCATATCCAGTGCTTTGCCTTTGATGTCCCACAGAGCCATGTCGATACCGCTCATCGCGTGAATGGCAATGCCTCTGCGGCCTGAGTAGACGTTGGCGTTGTACATCTTGTACCAAAGCTTCTCGGTCTCGAAGGGGTCTTCGCCGAGCAAGAGGTGACCGAGGCCGCTGGTGATCGTATGCGAGTACGGACCTTCGATCGCACCCCTTGCAGCGAGAGGGCTCGAATCCACTTCCCCGATGCCGTGGATGCCCGCGTCGGTTTCCACGCGCACGATCAGGGCGTCCTGGCCGCTGTCCGTCTGTTGCTTGACTTCCGGCAGGCGAACGTAGATCGCTTCTACTTTGGTGATTTTCACTCGGCCACTTCGCTTTCAGGGTCATCCAGATGCTTTGTGAATCATGATTCGTAGCCAGCATAAAGAGGGCCGGCAGTATGACACAACCGGGAAGCGTAGATTTCAGAAAACAGAACCGATAAACGAAGATTTGACTCCCGCATCAAATGTGGTGTCCGGTTTCCCGGCCTATAAAGTGTTGCTTCTCCCATTATCTGGCACACTTCTGAGCTTATTATTTGGCGCACCAGTTGCGAATCGGGTGTGAAAAGGCTTGGCAGCGTTCGCTTGCCGCTGGCGTTGAGGTCGCGGAGCAAATTGAGAGCCAGCAGCAACTCGGCAGCGCTTGGCGCAGCATGGAATCCAAAATATGCGAGCAGCAGCGGTGCGAACCTACGCACGCTGCCGTATCGCTCATCGAGCAACGCGAGATAGTCAAATTCTTCTGGCTGAGCAAGTGTCTGCGCCTCAGCCACGGTCGATTCGAACTTGAGCCATGGCACCACGGCTTCGATGGCTGCAAATGCATCGCTGCCACTGGAACGCGCCTCGATGAGTGCTTGGCCTATCCGAGCGTTGAGCCGCACTTTCTCGTTGATCGATTTGCCGCTGGAGTGAAACTGCTCGGCGTGCGCGCGCTCGGATTTCTTGAATAGCTGCCCGACTAGATGCTCGAACATATTGAGCACCTCGTCGGTGAGTGTGGCCGTGAGTTCCAGCACAAGAGCCGTGAGTGTGGCGTAGCGACGCAGCGGCTCGAACTCCGCCAAGTGTTGCACAGTACTCTGAGGACCCTCGCGAGCGAGCTTAAGCCAATAGTTCTGGTGAACCCGCGTGGCACGCTCGGGCTCAATGTCGAGGGCGCGAACCAGGCTCAGTCGTTCGATGAGCTTTGGAAAATTGCCTGTCGTAGCGGCATAAGCGGTCTGCCGTAACCACGCCAGTGTGCTTTGTCCGCCACCGATACGTACCTCGATCAGTTGATCGAGCGATTGACATTTGCTGATCGGTCAAGCCGTCAGTGAGCCGGCGCCAAAGTTGTCGCTGCCCGCGGGCTCGAACCGAACCCGCTAACCGTTCAATGGGCGGGCAGCGGTGGACAGACGATACGACGCGTTCGCAATTCTTCAATCAAGGTAGCCACGAGTGTCAGTCCATGATCAGTGGCGAGAGCCGTCGGCAACAGCCACGCTGCAAGCTCCCGATATAGGGTGCGACTCAATGGGTGTAGCTTTCAACTTTAAATGGCGCATGATTTCGGAATTATTTGGCGTAACGTTTCGGGATTAAGTGGCGTACGCGGAGCCAACTTCTTCGTCAGGCGTCTCGTCAACCGC
>JAUTWX010000548.1 GCA_030838385.1 Acidobacteriaceae bacterium | reverse complement strand
CTTCCTCGGCTCATTCGCCCGGCCAGAGCACCCACTCGCCCTGTTCCTTGATGATTTGCAATGGCTAGATGCAGCAACGCTCGACCTGCTCGAGCGTGTGGTCACCCACTCGGAGGTGCAGCACCTGCTGGTCGTCGGAGCCTACCGCGACAACGAGGTGAGTTCATCTCACCCGCTAACGCGGATGCTGGGCGCGATCCGCAAGGCGGGAGCGAGGATACAGGAGATCGTGCTGGCGCCCCTCAGGCTCGACGATGTCGATCGAATCGTCGTCGATGCGCTGCACTGCGAACGGGATGCCGCCCATTCTCTGGCGCAGTTGGTGCACCACAAGACGGGCGGCAATCCGTTCTTCGCGATCCAGTTCTTCAAGGCGCTGGCCGATGAGGGGCTTCTCTGGTTCGACCCAGTCACGCGGGCTTGGCAATGGGACATGAATCGTATCAGCGCCAGGAGTTACACCGACAACGTGGTGGATCTGATGGCCGGGAAGCTAAAGCGGTTTTCTGCTACCACTCAGGAAGCCCTGAAAGACCTCGCCTGTTTGGGGAACGTCGCCGAGATCGCCACCTTGGCCATGGTTCAGGGGGAAACAGAAGATGCGATTCACGCTGCCCTCTGGGACGCCGTCCGCGCCGGGCTCATCTTCCAGCAAGAGGGCACCTTCAAATTTCTGCACGACCGCATCCAGCAGGCGGCGTATTCACTGATCCCCGAGGCGCACCGTCCCGAAGTCCACCTGCGCATCGGCCGTGTACTGCTGGTGAGCTTGACGGCGGATCAGCCCGCTGAGTATCTGTTCGACGTCGCGAACCAACTCAATCGGGGTGCCGCACTGCTGATAGACCGAGACGAGAAAGCACAGGTGGCGGCGCTTGACCTGCGTGCCGGGCGAAAGGCCAAGGCGTCAGCGGCCTATGTGTCGGCCCGCGCGTATTTTTCGGCGGGTATGGCGCTTTTGGACAAGAAGGACTGGAGTAGCCAGTACGAGTTGACGTTCAGCCTGTGGCTTGAACGCGCGGAGTGCGAGTTTCTGAGCGGTAACTTCGACACAGCCGAGCAATTGACTGGCGAGTTGTTACAGCGCAAGACGTCAAAAGTCGACCAGGCAGCCGTCTACCATCTCAAGGTCCAATTGTATGAAGTGAAGGGGGAATACCCGCAAGCCGTAGCCAGCGCGTTAGCATGTCTGAACTTATTCGGCATTGAACTGCCGGCACACCCTACCCAGGAGCAGGTCCAGGCCGAATACGAGACAGTCTGGCAGACCCTCAATGGGCGCACGATCGAGAGCCTGATCGAGCTGCCGCTAATGAGCGATCCGGAACTGCAAGCCGCCATGCAGGTGCTCTCGACCCTGCTGGGCCCCGCCTATTTTACCGACCTCCACTTGTTTTCCTTGCTCGTGTGCCGAATGGTGAACGTAAGCATGCAGCACGGGACCTGCGGCGCGTCCGCGCACGGCTGCGCCTATCTCGGGGCAATGCTCGGACCGGTCTTTCGTCGTTATGGTGAGGGGTATCGTTTCGTCAAGCTTGCATGCGATCTGGTCGAGAAGCACGGCTTCATTGCCTACCAGGCGAAGGCATACCATTCGATGGGACTAGTTGCCCTCTGGACCCAGCCCATCACGGCCGCGATCGATTTCAATCGGGCGACGTTTCGTGCCGCGATTGAAACGGGTGACCTGACCTCGGCTTGCTACGGTATGTTCCAATCTGTCACAGTCCTTCTCCTGCGGAACGATCCGCTGGATGCGGTGTGGCGCACGTCGGAGACGGCGTTGGACTTCGCCCGGGAGGCCAAGTACGGCGACGCCGCAGACATCATCCGGAGCCAGCAACGCTTCATCGCGACCATGCAGGGGCGGACCGGCGCGCAGTTCGACGAGGTGGCGTTCGAAGCGCAACTGACTGGGGACCGGATGCCCTTAATGGTCAGCTTTTACTGGATACTCAAACTGAAGGCGCGGTTCCTGTCAGGCGACTACGCCGAGGCTCTCGCGGCAGCCGACAAGGCAAAGCCGCTGCTGTGGGCCTCAGCCGCTCAGATCCAGCTGCTCGACTACTTTTACTACACCGCGCTGACGGTGGCGGCACTCTATGAGAACGCTTCTGGCGACGAACAGCAAGGGTGGCGCGAACTCCTGACGGCACACCGGGAACAACTGCGCGAGTGGGCCGAAAACTATCCACCAACCTTCGCCGACAAGCACGCATTGGTATCGGCCGAGCTTGCTCGCATCGAAAAGCGAGACGCCGACGCGATGCACTTGTACGAGCAGGCCATTCAGTCGGCTCGCGAGCACGGCTTCGTCCAGAACGAAGCGCTGGCCCATGAGGTCGCCGCTCGCTTCTACCTGGCGCGCGGCCTCGAAACGGTCGGCTACGCCTATCTGCGCAGCGCGCGGAACTGCTACGACCGCTGGGGGGCGCTCGGCAAGGTGAAGCAACTCGACGAACAGTACCCGCAGCTGCGCGAGGAACCAGATCCTACCTCTCCCATGATCACCATCGGCAGGTCCGTCGGGCAGTTGGACGTCGCGACGGTAGTCAAGGCTTCGCAGGCACTCTCAAGCGAGATTGTTCTCCCCCAACTGATCGAGAAGCTCATGCGAATAGCGGTGGAGCATGCCGGGGCCGAGCGGGGTCTGCTCATTCTTCTCTGGGGCGTCGAGCCGCAGATTGAGGCAGAGGCCGCCATCGCTCACGGCAGCGTCGAGGTCACCGTTCGACGGGCAGCCGTAACCTCATCCGATCTTCCCCAATCCATGCTGAGTTACGTCATCCGTACACGCGAGCCCGTGGTCCTTGATGATGCTTCGGTCGGGAATTTATATGCAGAGGACGAGTATGTGCGGCAGAAGCACGCTAGATCGGTCCTATGCCTGCCCATCGTCAAACAGACAAAGCTAGTCGGCACACTTTATCTGGAGAACAATTTGACTCCGTGCGCCTTCACGGCGGAGCGGGTCGCAGTGCTGGAGTTGCTGGCTTCGCAAGCAGCGATTTCGCTGGAGAATGCCGGCCTCTATTCCGATCTGCACAGGAGCGAAGCTTTCCTTGCAGAAGGGCAGAGCATAAGCCATACGGGCAGCTTCGGCTTGAGCACGCTTAGAGAAGAGCTCCACTGGTCGGAGGAAACCTACAATATTTTCGAATTCGATCGAGCGGCTAAGCCGAGCTTGGAGTTAGTGCGGCAGCGAACTCATCCCGAGGACAGGGATCTGCTGCAGCAGACTCTCGACCGCGCGTCCGAGGCAGGGACGGCTTTTGATTTTGAGCACCGATTGCTGATGCCGGACGGTTCGACCAAGCATGTCCACGCTTTAGCGCGCACGGTGAAGACTTCGTCGGGCAAGGTCGAATTTGTGGGTACCGTGACGGACATTACCGAGCGCAAAAGGACTGAGGAAGCGTTGCGGCGAAGCGAGAGATATCTGGTGGAAGCACAGAGGCTCGCGCACATGGGGAGTTGGGTTTGGCGAGTCTCGGGTAGAGACGCTGTGTATCTTTCCGAGGAATGGTACCGCATCTATGGCTTCGATCCAGACGACGGGCCGCCGACCTGGAGCGAACGGCGGCAGCGCGTTCATCCGGAGGATCGAGTCAAGTGGCAAGAGACAATCGATCGAGCAATCGATGAAAAGTCGGACTACGAAGTGGAATTCCGAATCCTGCTTCCGGACGGCACGGGCAAACACATCTACACCGTCGGCCATCCTGTTTTGAACGCATCCGGGGATGTGACGGAATTCGTGGGCAGCTCGGCAGACATTACCGAGCGCAAGCAGGCGGAAGAGAAGATCCGGCAAAGCGAACGGGAACTCCGGCAGGTCCTTGACCTCTCGCCTCAACACATCGTCGAATTGGGGCCCGATCGCAGCCACCTTTATGTCAACCAGGCTGCGCTCGATTATTTCGGCCTTACTCTTGAGGAGTGGCAGGGCACTGATTTGAAGACGCTGCTTCATCCACAAGATGCGCAACCTGCGATGATGCGCGAAGCTCATGACAAATTCCGAAGCGGATCCCCGTACGAGATGGAAAGGCGGCTAAGGAGAAGGGACGGGCAGTATCGCTGG
>JAUTWX010000535.1 GCA_030838385.1 Acidobacteriaceae bacterium | reverse complement strand
ATTCTCGTCGACCTCAACTCACCTCCGGCTAACCGGCTGGAGGCACTTCACGGGGATCGTGAAGGACAGCACAGCATCAGAATCAACGATCAATTTCGCGTCTGCTTTGAATGGAGAGCCGATGGTGCTCACAACGTCGAAATCGCGGATTACCACTAACGCTCTCTCCCGAAGGAGAACACGATGACCATCACCAGACCAGCACGCGGTTGGACGTTTACCACCCCTGTACCCCATCCCGGCGAGATATTGAATGAGGAGTTCCTGGCGCCGCACGGCATCAGCATGAACCGCCTCGCCCTCGGTCTTCACGTCACGGTAAGCCGGATCTCGGACATTCTGAAGGGCCGGCGCGGCATTACGGCAGACACCGCCCTGCGCCTTTCCGTCTTCTTCGGCACCACGCCGGAATTCTGGATCAATCTCCAGACCACCTATGAACTCAGCAAGGAACAAGCCGCGCATATGAGCGAGATCGAACGCGACGTCCACCGCTTCAAGACGGCGTGAGTCCACCCCCGTTCGCCATAGTTCCACTCCAAAGACCGAAATGGGAGACGCACTCTCACCCGCTCGCGAATGTTGGCATTCGCCAAAGCCAAATTTGCTACGCTAGAAATAGAGCAAACCTCGGATGAGGTTGGGACTCATGGTGCGGCCTGATTTTGCTCCCTAAGTCCTTTGTTTGGAGATTTTTAGAGCTAAGCCCTTTGGAATGACATTTTTGGCTACCGGAAGACAGGCTAACTAACAGTAAGGAAGAGACTTGCAAGCCAGCCTCCCGTACCGGGGAGGGGGGTGGGGGGTAGGTCACGTTACCTGCTTCGCTACCGCAACGCTTGCAGCGCGATTAGAAGATCTTGACGTGGAAGGTCAGGTACTTCTTCGGGTTCTCCCGGATTTGCGTCACCAGGTTGCGGGTCTCGCTCAGCATCGCGTCCGCATTGTTGTAGAGCGACGGGTTCACCACCATCTGCCCGATCGTGCCCTGGCCGCTATTGATCTTGTCCATGATCGCGTCCAGTTTGTCGATGCTGTCGCGGAACTTGGCCTGGAACTCCGGATCCTTCGCCAGCATTCCGATCGTGCCCTTGCCCTGATTGATCTCGGCCATCAGCGCATTGGCGTTCGACACCGTCAGGTTCAGGTTGTCGTAGAGCGTCTTGTCCTTCAGCAGCTTGCCTACCGTGCCCTGGCCGTTGTCGATCTCCGCCGTGATGTGGTCCAGCCGCACGGTGGTGTCGTTCAGGTGGTTGTAGAGTGTGTCGTCGTTCAGCAGCTTGCCGATTGTCCCCTTACCCTCGGTGAGATTGGTACTGAGCTTGGCAAGCTGAGTCACGGTCTCGTTCGCCCGGTTGTAGAGACCGGGATCGTTGATGAGCTGGCCGATCGAGCCTTTGCCGGTATTCAGCGAATCGACCAGGCTGTCGAGCTTCGCCAGGATCGTGTTGACCTGCTCGATCGTGCCCTGGCTGGACTTGATGACGTCGGAGAGGTTCGGGCTTTCGGTGGTGCCCAGCTCGTCATTGTCCTTCACCCGCGGACCGATGGCGTGCTTGGAATCAATGTCGACCACCGTGTCGCCTAGGACGCCGATCGTGTCCAAGCTGGTCTTCGAGTCCTCGCGCACATCCTGGGTGTACCGGCTGCTTACTTTCATGATGACCTCAACCGGCGTCAGCTTGCGGTCGCCCGAGATGCGGATCTGCTTCACATTGCCGATGGTCACGCCTTCCAGGTTTACCGGGGCGCCCACCTTCAGCCCCGCAGCATTCTCGAAGTAGGAACGCAGCGTGACCTTGCCGGCGAAGATGCCGCCCGTGCTGCCGGACATCAGGAAGATCAGTGCGGTCAGCGCGGCCAGCGCAACAATCACCAGCACTCCTACCTTGAGTTGTGACCACTGCACTTCCTGTTGACTGGGCACGGAACCTCGCTGGTCATCCCCGAAGCAGACGCACTCGGGAAAAGCACAACCACACTACGGATGAGAGTACCAAATGGCGTGACCGAAGCGGCCCGCCAACTGCCGGTTGGATGAGACAGCATTCGCCACCGTCGCAGTCTCTATCAGCCTTCGAGGATCACCAGCGCCATGGACTGCGTTCCTGTGTGGGTGATAGAGAGCGAGCTGTGACGCACGCCCATCGTCACGGCGATCTCCGCCGCGCGGCCATGCAGCAGCAGCAGTGGCCGTCCCGCCGGCTCGCGGCCTACTTCCATCTCCCGCCAGATCACGCCGAAGCCGATGCCCGTGCCCAGCGCCTTCGCTGCCGCCTCCTTGGCGGCAAACCGCGCGGCGAAACTCTCCGCCGCGTTGCGCCGCTTGCGCTGGCAATAGGCGATCTCCGCGGCCGTATAGACGCGCTCCAGGAAGCGGCTGCCATACCGTTCGATGGAGCGAGCCACGCGCTCAATCTCTACCATGTCAATGCCGGTGCCGAGAATCATAGGGCGACGCCCCCTGGTATGCGCATCAGCCGGCCTCCACTAGGCCATAGCGCCGCTGCCAGGCCTGCTTCAGCCGCGCCGCTACGAGGGCCCGCTCCGCTTCGCTGGCCTCCGTACCGCCGCTGGCAACGAAGGCCGAGGCCTCGCGCTTGGCCAGCTCCAGCAGCTCCCGGTCGCGGACCAGGTTGGCCACGCGGAAGTCCGGCAGCCCCGCCTGTCGCGTGCCGAAGAACTCCCCC
This sequence comes from Acidobacteriaceae bacterium, assembly GCA_030838385.1. Taxonomy (GTDB): domain Bacteria; phylum Acidobacteriota; class Terriglobia; order Terriglobales; family Acidobacteriaceae; genus KBS-83. Next base: position 4,757 of record JAUTWX010000535.1, on the reverse strand, counting down.
GGTCCGCGCAATGCGAGGTCCAGCTCCGCCAGCTCGAAGCCATCCTGCGTGCGCACCATGGCGTCCAGCCGCTGCTCCGCCTCTGCAGACACCCGGCCGCCGGTCATCAGGATGCAGTAGCTCTTCGCACTCCCCCGGCCCACCCGTCCGCGCAACTGGTGAAGCTGCGCCAACCCGAAGCGCTCGGCGTGCTCGATCACGATCACGGTCGCGTTCGGCACATCTACACCGACCTCAATCACCGTAGTCGAGACCAGCACATCCAGCTCGCCGCGCTGGAAGCGCCGCATCACGATCTCCTTGTCGTCTGCGCTGAGGCGGCCGTGCAGCAGGCCCAAGCGCAGCCCGGCGAGTGGCCCGGCGCGGAGTTCCTCGTACATCTGGGTAGCCGCTTTGAGCGTAGGCCGCTCGAAGAGCGACGGCGTCTTCGCGCGTTTGGCGGGCTTCGCCGGCGGCTCCTCCGGGGCGGGGAAGTCCAGCTCCGGCTGATCGTCGCTGGAACCCTCGATCACCGGGTAGACGATGTACGCCTGCCGTCCGGCCGCTACATGCTTGCGCACGAACTGCCACACCTCGTCGGAGCGGTCATCGCTGCCACGCCGCGTGACAATGGGGGTGCGGCCAGGCGGCAGCTCATCCAGTACGCTCAGGTCGAGATCCCCATAGAGCGAGAGCGCGAGCGTGCGCGGAATGGGCGTCGCGGTCATCACCAGTACGTCGGGCTCCCCCTGGCCGGGCTTCTTCATCAGCCGGAAGCGCTGCATCACCCCGAAGCGGTGCTGTTCGTCTACGACGACCAGGCCGAGCCGGTTGAAATCGACCTTCTCTTCGATCAGCGCGTGCGTTCCAATGATCAGGTCCGCCTCGCCGTTCGCGATGCGTCCGCGTGCCGCGCGCTTGTGGTGCACGTCGAGCGATCCGGTAAGCAGCGTCACGCGGTAGTCGCGCGTGGCCCGCTCCAGCATCTTGCGCGCGCCCAGGTAGTGCTGCGTCGCGAGGATCTCGGTCGGAGCCATCAGCGCCGCCTGATAACCGTTCTCGATGGCGATCAGCATCGCCTGCAGCGCGACGATGGTCTTGCCTGAGCCGACATCGCCCTGCAGCAGCCGGCGCATGGGGCTTGGCTGCTTCATGTCCTCCACGATCTCGCCCAGCGCGCGCTTCTGAGCCGCCGTGGGATGGAAGGGCAGCACCTCGCGGAGCGCCGCGCGCACCTGCTCACTGGGCGCGAACGCGATCCCGGCCCGCTCCTTGGCCTTCCGCCGTTTGATCTCCAGGCCCAGTTCGAGGAAGAACAGCTCCTCGAAGATGAGCCGGCGATGGGCTGCGGTGCGCGCGCTTTGCAACTGGCTCAGGGAGGTCGGAGCGTCGGGGAAATGTACTTGGTGCAGCGACGTATCGCGCGACGGCATACCGAGCCGTCCCAGGATCGCCGCGGGCAGCGTCTCGGGAATACGGCCGCCCAACTCGCCAAGCAGAGTGAAGAGCTGCCGCCGCACCCAGCGCGGTCCCAGTTTCGTTCCGCCGAGGCTCTCGTAGATCGGCGTGATGCGCCCCATCTCGAGGCTGCTGAACTCTTCCGTCGCTTGGGGAAGTATTTCGAATTGCGGCTGGATCATCTTGAAGCCGCGCGACGATCGCGACGCCTCCACCTTGCCAAAGACGGCGACGGTCTGGCCGGCCTGGAATCGGTCCTTCAGATAGGTGCCGCGGAACCAGATGCACTTCAGCGTGCCGGTGCCCTGGACCAGCGTCATCTCGAAGATCGGCATCGCGCGCGTGCGCAGCAGGATGGAGCCGCGGACTTCGCCGATGACGCTCGCCATCTCGCCTGCGACCACCTCATGCAGCGTCCGCGGGTTGGCGCGATCTTCGTAGCGGAAGGGAAGGTGGTAGAGCAGGTCCTCCGCCGTGCCGATGCCTTTTTCGGCGAGCGACTCCGCGATACTCGGTCCGATGCCTTTGATGAACTGGACGGGCGTATCGATCGCGAGCACGCTCTGATGCTACCAGCGCCGCATCGGACTGCTACACTGCAGGCACTTCCGACCACAGCATGGATGAGACCACAACGTATCCGCTCACTTGGCAGAAGCGATGGATGCTCTGGACGGTGCCACCGCTGGTCGCAATGTTGCTGCGGTTGTTGCATGCAACGCTTCGCTATGAGGAAATTCTTGAGGAGGGCGGCCGCGCCGATCAGCCGGGCGGAGCCAGCGTGTGGTGCTTCTGGCATCGATGTCTGCTGCCGGCGGCCTGCTTCTTTCGCGGGCGGCCGCGGACTACGCTGCTCATCAGCGCGAGCTTCGACGGCGAGTTGATCGCACGCACGATCGAACGCATGGGCTATGAGACAGTGCGCGGTTCGAGCTCACGGGCGGGGGTGGGCGGATTGCGGGCTTTGGCCCGTGCCCTCGGCAATGGCGCAACCGCGGTGATTCCCGGCGATGGTCCGCGAGGCCCACGTTACGTTCTCAAACCTGGCGTCACCAAACTGGCCCGACTAAGCGAATTGCCGGTGAACAGCTTCTATCTTTTGCCACAGCGGGCCTGGGTACTGCGTTCCTGGGACGCTCTGCTGGTGCCAAAACCGTTTTCGCGGGTTGTGATTGTGTGGGGCCGTCCGGTGCCGCCGCCGGAATCGGCTGAGGCTGAGGAGCAGATGCGGCTTGCCGTCGAGGAGACGATCGACCGCCTGCGCCTGCTGGCGGAAGCGCACTTTTCTAACGACACTGCATCGCGGCAATAGAATCGATGCGTGCTTGTCTCTGACTTCGATTTTGTTCTGCCCGAAGAACTGATTGCGCAGCAGCCGCCTGAGGAGCGCGGCGGATCGCGCATGCTCCTGCTCGACCGCGCAACCGGTGCATGGAAGGATGACGTCTTCGCGCATTTCCCGGAGCAGCTTCGCGCAGGCGACGTCCTGGTGCTGAACGATTCGCGTGTTATCCCCGCGCGCTTATTTGGATTGCGAACGCGTCGCCCGGATGAAGATGAGCCTGCGACTGGGCGCATTGAAGTGTTGCTCGCCGAACAGAGCGACACGTGGGAGTGGAACGCTCTGGTGAAGCCGGGCCGCAAGCTGCGCGTGGGTGACGGGGTTGACTTTGTCGGCGAGAACGACACGGCTCTTCACGCCGAGATCGTCGCAGCGGGAGAGCGCGGCGAGCGGACGCTGCGCTTTACGCCCGTGGCTGATTTCGAACAGCGCCTGGACGCACTCGGACACACGCCTCTGCCTCCGTACATTCATCGCGATGACCGGGCGCTGGACCGTGAGCGATATCAGACGGTCTATGCCAGGCCGCGCGGCTCTGTGGCGGCGCCTACCGCGGGACTGCACTTTACCCCGGAGGTCCTCGGGCAAATCCGTGCGGCGGGCGTAAAAATCTGCACAATCACTTTGCATGTCGGTCTGGGCACATTTCAGCCGGTGCGCGTTGCAGAGACGGCAGAGATCAGTCTGCACAGCGAGCGATACGAGCTCTCCGTCAAATGCGCAGAAGAGATCAACGCGGCGCGCCATGACGGCCGGCGTATCGTGGCTGCGGGCACGACGACGGTACGCACCCTGGAGCACTGTGCCGCCGTAAGCGCCGATGGACGCCTGCATTCCCATTCCGGATCCACCAGCATTTTCATCTCGCCCGGTTTTCGCTTCCGCGCCGTGGATGCGCTGCTCACGAACTTTCATTTGCCCCAATCGACGCTGTTGATCTTGGTTTCCGCCTTCGCGGGGCGAGACAATACACTTGCGGCCTATCGCCACGCCGTGGAAGCGGGCTATCGATTCTTCTCCTATGGCGATTGCATGTTCATCTCATAAGCTGGAGCACCATGCCGGATACTCAAGAAAAGCCGCCAATCTTTCTGCTGGACTCGATGTCCTTCATCTTCCGCGCCTATCACGCGATGCAGCGGCAGCGGCCCATGTCCACACGCAGCGGCGTACCGACGGCGGCGACCTATGTCTTCGTGAACATGATCAACAAGCTGCGCCGGGATTTTTCCCCGCATTACTTCGCCGCCATCTTCGACACCATGACGCCGGTCTTTCGCGATGAACGCGCGAAGGCCATGACTTCGGTGCGCAAGTTCAACATCAAGACCCAGCAGTTCGATGAAATTGCCTACGAAGGCTACAAGGCCAATCGTACGGAGATGCCGGCCGATCTGGCGCTCCAGATTCCGTACATCCGACGCGCGCTTGAGGCATTTCATATCCCGATCATTCAGTACGAAGGCTTTGAAGCCGATGATGTGATCGGCACGTTGTCGCACAAGGCGGAGCTCGCCGGCCATAAGGTGTACATCGTCTCGAACGACAAGGACATGCTGCAACTGGTGACGGAGCATGTGCTGGTGCTGAATCCAGCGAAAGACAATCTGGTGCTCGATGCGGCCGCGGTGCAGGAGACGCTGGGCGTGCCGCCGGAGCGGGTGATCGATGTGATGGCCCTCCGCGGAGACTCGATCGACAACATTCCGGGCGCTCCCGGAATCGGCGACAAGGGATCAATAGAACTGATCCAACAATTCGGCTCGGTCGAAGCGGCTCTCGATCGCGCCGACGAAGTGAAGCGGAAGAGCTATCGCGAGTCTCTGCAGAACAATCGCGACAATATTCTGTTGAGCAAGGAGCTGGTGACCATTCACTGCAGCGTCCCCGTGGACCTGGAACGGGATCGGATGCAAACGCAGGAGCCGGATGTGGCCGCGGCGAGAGCGCTGTTCAACGAGCTTGAGTTCACGACACT
>JAUTWX010000508.1 GCA_030838385.1 Acidobacteriaceae bacterium | reverse complement strand
GCGACCGATGCGGCGGAATCCTGTTTCCGGGTCGGTCAACCATCCGCCGCACCGACTTAGTTCGCTTAGTTCGCTTAATTCGCACATTTTGTGCAAACCAGCAACCGCTCCCAGCTCAGAAGGGAATATCGTCGTCTGTAATCTCCGTACCGGCAAACTCCTCATGCTGCACCGGTGCCCGTTGATCGAACGAAGACGTATTCGATCGCGTCCCCCCGCCGCCAGCATCTCCCTCGCCGCGTCCTGACAACAGGACAATGTCGTTGACGATAATTTCGGTTCGGTACTTCTTCTGTCCCGACGCCTGATCGTCCCACGACCGGGTCTGAATGCGGCCTTCCACGTAGAGCTTGGCGCCCTTCTTCACGTAATCGCGGATAATCTCCGCCACCCGTTGATAGGCGGTCAGGTTATGCCACTCAGTGCGATCCTGCCATTCGCCGGCCTTGTCCTTGAACCGATCGGAGGTGGCCAGGGTGAGATTCGCGACCGGCAAACCGCTGGGTAGAAATTTGACTTCCGGGTCTTTGCCGACGTTACCCAGGAGGATGACTTTGTTAACGCTCTTTGGCATGATGTTCCTTCTCTTTTAGGTAAGGCAGAAGCATAGCAGAACTTTCTGCCCGGTTGTTCTCATCGGGTAACCGACGTCCGATGTCCCGTCGTAACGGGAAATCTCCAGTTAACTTTTCTTCATATCGCGGGCATGCGCCAGGCGGCGATTGCGCAGCCACTTGGCTGCTCCCAGCAGCGTCAGCATACTGCCAAACGGCAGGCACATCATGGCCAGCAACAACGCAAGCCAGCCCGAGTTCGTGTGCGGCCCGTGTATCCCAATGCCACCGAAGACAGTCGCTGTCAACAGCGCCGCCAGGCCCCCAACCACCAGTATCCAGATGCCCGCGCGCAGCAGTTGGACGGTGCCGTCATCCGGCATGTCTTTGATCAGCCGCGGCTTCGCCTCTTGCATCACCAGGGGTGCTGCGTTCAACGCCACGCTGCCAGCATGGCGTACACCACTACTCCGGTGACAGAGACGTAAAGCCAAATGGGAAGCGTAAAGCGCGCAATCTTGCGATGCTGCCGCAGGCGGCCGCTTAGAGAGAAGAAGAAGGTGGTCAGCACCATCGGCAATGCTACTACCGACAGAGTCACGTGGCTGGCCAGGATGCTCAGGTACACCGTCCTCACCGTCCCAAAACCGGGAAAATGCGTCTCTCCATGCAGCGCATGATTAGTGATGTAGCTGACGAGAAAGAGAGATGAGAAAGCAAACGCTATGACCATAGACACGCGATGGGCCGGAATATTCCTCTGGCGAATAAAGTAAAACCCTGCCAGCAGCGCGACCGTGCACAGCCCGTTGAGCAGCGCATTGAGTGCCGGCAAAAAGCGCAGCCGTGAGACCGAAGCATCCAGCGGATGATGGAGATAAAGCAGCCAAAGCAGGAAGCAAACCGCAGCCGCACTCACAGCGACGATCAGCGCTACCGGGAGCGCGACCGAAGGTCGTTGGTTGGTTTCCGCTACTAACATGTTCCTATTTCCTTTCCGGCTATGCGGCCGGCCGGTTGGTGCGCCGGTTCACAATTGCCCAGGATGCGGCAAACGTCAGCAGGCAAACACCGGCGGTGACCGCCAGGTTGACGGGCAAAGAAAACGCCGTGGGCGCATCGGGAAACAGAGCCCCACGCAGCGCTTCTACGCCGTAGGTCAAAGGGTTCAGCATCATGCAGAAGCGCATCCACCCTGCGGCCCCGCTCAGCGGGAACAGCGCGCCCGAAAGCAGCCAAAGCGGAATCAACAGCATGTTTACGATGGCATGAAAGGCCTGGGTCGAATCCATCGGCCAGGCAATAGCAAAGCCCAGCGCCGTCAGCTCAAAACTGATCATCACCACCGCCAGGATGCTCAAGCCAATCGCGCCCGGCGTCAGGTGCACTCCGACCAAAGGTGCAAACACCAGGAAGATGACTCCCTGAACGGCAGCCAGCGTAGCCCCGCCCAGCACCTTGCCGAGAACTATCGACGACCGGCTCACCGGAGCCGCCAGCACGGAAAGCAGAAAGCCCTCATTGCGATCCTGAATCAGCGACATCATGCTGAAGATCGCGGTAAAGAGCACAATCATGGCTACTGAACCGGGAAAGAAGTATCCCAGGTAATGGGCAGACGATCCCGACCCCGTGCTGAAGCTATGCGCGAAGCCCGCGCCCAGCACCACCCAGAAAATCAGTGGGGAAGCGATTACCCCGGCCACCCGGGCCTTCTGGCGGTAGAAGCGAACAATCTCGCGCTGCCACAAGCTAAAAGCCGGCAGCCAGATTCCCGGCGAAGCGGCCTGGCGCGTGCGCGGAGCCGTTGCAGCTATGGTTGCCATCTACTTCTCCTCGGCATCGGTCCAGAAGCGATGCCCGGTGCGCTGAATGAATACATCTTCGAGCGATGGACGAGCCACGGAGATGCCGTCCACTTCGCCAGGAAAAGCTTCGACTACCGCCGTCACCAGGCGATGCCCCTCGGGCCGCTCCAATCGAACAGTACTGCCCATGACGTTCGGCTGTACTCCAAAATGGACGCCCATGCGTTCGGCCAGTGAGCGTGCAGCCTCCGCACTCGCCGTCTCAAACAGCACCACGTCGCCACCGATGGCCGACTTCAACTGCGCCGGCGAGCCAAGAGCTACCAGATTGCCCCGGTTCAGGATGGCCAGCCGATCGCAATGCTCCGCCTCCTCCATCAGGTGAGTGGTCACCAGGATCGAGACACCTTCCTGATCGCGGAGGGTCCGCAGATACTGCCACATGTCACGCCGCGCTCCAGGATCCAGGCCCGTCGATGGTTCATCCAGAAGCAGCACCGCCGGCGAGTGGATGAGGCCCTTGGCCAATTCCACTCGCCGCTGCATGCCGCCGGAGAGGGTTTCCACGTAATCTTTCGCACGGTCGCTCAACCCCACCCGGCGCAGCACTTCTTCGCTGCGGGTCTTGAGCGTCTCGCCCCGCAAACCATATAGGTGTCCCTGGTGTTTCAGATTCTCGGCCACCGTTAACTTGAGGTCCAGGCTCCTTGCCTGAAAGACAATGCCGGTCTGCTGCCGCGCCCGGTTTGGTTCCCGGGCAACATCGAACCCCTGGATCCGCGCTACTCCACCACTCGGCACCATCAAGGTAGAGAGGATCCGGAAGAGGGTAGTCTTGCCGCTGCCATTGGGGCCGAGCAACCCGAAGATCTCCGCCGGCTGCACGGCAAAGCTCAGGTTGTCGAGCGCCAGGCGATCGCCGTAGTTATGCGAGAGCCGATCGAGCTCAATCGGCATCGCTTCGGTAGGACTGCCGGAACGGATGTTCGCTGCCGGATATTCGCTCAGAGTAGCCATGCGCCTATCTCCTCCCGCTTGCGTTCAGCATCATCACCGTGAGCAGCAGCGGCAGGTGGATCACGCTGGCCCGCAGCAGATCGCGTGCATACTTCCGCGACTCCGCTGTGGTGAGCGCCCGGGTAATGCGGGCAAAGCGAATCGTGTAAGCCAGATAAACCAACCCCAGCAGCACAGCGGTGACCAGGTAGAACCGCCCGGTCAGGTGCAGGTAAAACGGTACGACGCTGACCGGGACCATCAGCACCGCATAAATGAGCGCCTCGCAAGCCGTGGACCAGCCATCGGGCTGCACCACCGGCAGCATGCGGATCCCGGCTTTGGCATAGTCTTCGCGGTAAAGCCACGCGATGGCCATGAAGTGAGGAAACTGCCACACGAAAAGAATGGCGAACAGGGCCACGGCCGGCCACTCAATCACCCCGCGCGCCGCGGTCCAGCCCAGCAGGGGAGGCATGGCGCCCGGAAATGCGCCGATGAACGTAGCCAGCGTGGTGTAGCGCTTGAGCGGAGTGTAAACCGCGA
>JAUTWX010000502.1 GCA_030838385.1 Acidobacteriaceae bacterium | reverse complement strand
CCTTGGGGTGACCAGCCGAGGAGGCGGCGGGCGTTGACGGCGCGCACGCGCGAGTTCGAACCAAGAGCGAAGCGGGCCCAGTCGCCTTCTGCCCGAAGTGCGTCTTCGGCCTTCCACGATTCGGTTTTGCCGCCGAAGCCGAGGGCGCGGCTGACGGACTCGGCGACTTGCTTGAGCGTGTTCTCGCCGTTCTCGGCGAAGAAGAACGAGGCGGCGGGCGCCTTCTCAAGCGCGAGCAGGTAGAGGGAGACGAGGTCGTCGATATAGACATTGGACCAGCGATTGAGGCCTTTGCCGATGTAGAGGCCGGCGCCGCGTTCCCGTGAGTAGCGGGTGAGCTTGGGGATCTGATCGCTCTCCGGCTGGAGACCGTGGCCGGTGCCGTAGACCATGGTGGGGCAGATGACGAGGGCGCGGATGCCCTTGCTGATGCCGGCTTCGCGCACGAAGCGGTCGATGGCGACACGCGCGCGGCGGATGGGGATGGGATCGAACCACACATCGTCCGAGTAGATGGCGGGATTTTCGGATTCGCCGAGAACATCGTCGCCGACGATGCTGGAGCCGCTGGTGTGGATGAGAGGCTTGCTGGAGTGTTCGAGAGCACCGACCAGCGCTTCGACGGCGCCGCGATGGTCGGAACTGGCGGCATCGATGACTGCGTCGGCCTTGCGCGCAGCGTCTTGCAGGATGGCGGTGCCATCGAGTGTGCCGAGGATGGGTTCGATGCCGCGAGTGGCTAGCTGCTTTGCCTTGTCTTCCGAGCGGACGAGGCCGAGTACTTGATGGCCAGCGTTGTGCAGTGCCTGTGCGACCGATCCGCCGATGTAGCCGGATGCTCCGGTGACGAAGATTCTCACGAGTGCCCCTGGCTGATGGATTCGCGAGGGTGGAGGGAAGGTGCGGAATTCCTGGTGCGGAGTTGGTATTTGCCTTTTTGTGCTATCCCAGTTACCAGACGCGCGCGCTGGCTTCGCAGAAGTTTTTTGGAAATTCAGAGATTGACCACATCAGAAGTTGACGATGTCGAGGTCGAGCGGAAACTCCCCATGACGCGGCTTCGCATCCGGAAACAGGGCATGGCTCCAGCTTCCCTCCAGGCCTTCTGCCTCAGCAGGAAACCTCCCGGCGAAGGCGAAGCTGTCAATCACGTATGGAATTCCATTGGACCCAAGCACGGAAGGGCCATCCACAAGATGAAAATGCAGATGGGGCGCGCTGGTGTTTCCGCTGTTGCCAAGCTTGCCCAGCAGTTGTCCGCGTTTCACGCGCTCGCCCACGGCAACGGGAATAGATTTCTTCCGCATGTGACCGTAAAACGCATAAACCCCGCCGCCGAGGTCGAGAACCACATGGTTGCCCGTGACGCTGGCCAAGGTGATGGTGCTGACATCGGGCAGTTTGCCGGGAGGCTGGTCATCCAGCGTATCGAACACGCTGACCACAGTGCCATCAGCCACCGCGAGCACGTCCGCGTCATAGGCTGCAAAGTTGCGCACATCGGCGGCATCGCCATGCACCAGCCGCCCACCTTCATCCAGGCGCATCCAGTCCATGGCGAAGCGCTGGCCGAAGTACATTCCGCCATTCACGGGTTGACCGCTTCCACGGTGGGCTCCACTCAGCCCGCAGCATCCATTCAATGCCACCCATCGCTCGCCCCTCAGCGGAGGGCCGATTTCCAGCACCTTCTGATGCAGATCGATCGCCGCACGGGTATAGCTCAGGGCCACCGGCGTCACCGGCACGGGCGCAGGCGTAGGTGCGGCCAACACATCGAGGCGATGCTGCAATCGGGCGGGAATCTCTGCGCGTGAGTCGAACGTGAGATCAATCAGAAACAGCCGCGTGCCGTTGAATTCGACCTCGGGATTGTTGGCCGGCGCACCCGCCATCGTCCGCAATCGCGACAACAATGTGTCGCCCTGGTAAGCGGCAATCACTGCTGAAGGCTTGCCAGCATCGAGTACGTCAATCTTTTTCAGCGTGGCCGGCGTCGGCTTGGCATTGGTGACCACCAATTCGTAATCGACGTGATATTTGCCGTCCGTGCCGAGAAATGGCTGGGTGCTTCCGGTGAGCGGCGATACAAGCACAGGTGTGAACTGGTCCGGGCCAGGCTCCTGGCCCATTGCCGGAAGAACCAGCAGCAGTGATATCAGAGCATGTTTTACGAGAGGAACGAAGGACAAGGCCATATTCGACCTACCGTTTCTGCCAGGCTTGGAAGCTGGACAACAGTAGACCGGGCACGCTCAGGCAGCAATACGAAAGATAACGGGCAACTACCCGCGCTAGCTGTTGAGGGTTTCCATCAGCTTGTTCAGCGTGCGGTTCAGGTCCTTGTCGGTGCGCTTCTCTTCGTCGATCTTGCCGATGGAGTGCATGACCGTGGTGTGGTGCTTGCCGCCGAACTGGCGGCCGATCTCGGGCAGAGAGGCTTCGGTCATCTGCTTGGCGAGGTACATCGCGATCTGGCGCGGGACGACGACGGAGCGCGAGTTGTTCTTCTGCTTGAGCTCGGAGACCTTCATGCCGAAGTGCTCGGAGACGGTGCGCTGGATGGCCTCGATGGTGATCTTGCGCACCTGGGTATCGATGAACTGCTTGAGTGCCTGCTGCGCGGTGGAGAGGGTGATCTCGACGCCGTTGAGCGAGCTCCAGGCAAGCAGGCGGGTGAAGGCGCCTTCGAGCTCGCGGATGTTGGTGCGGATGTTGGTTGCCATGTAGAGCGCGACGTCCATGGGCAGCGCGCACTGCTCGCTCTCCGCCTTCTGCTGCAGGATGGCGACTTTGGTCTCCAGATCGGGCGGCTGGATGTCGGCGATGAGACCCCATTCGAAGCGCGAGCGGAGACGCTCTTCGAGGCCGGCGAGATCTTTCGGAGGGCGGTCGGAGGCGATGACGATCTGCTTGTCGCTCTCGTGCAGCGCGTTGAAGGTATGGAAGAACTCGTCCTGGGTGCGTTCCTTGGAGGCGAGGAACTGGATATCGTCGATGAGCAGCACGTCCACGCCGCGGTACTTGTCGCGGAAGCTGGACATCTTCTCATTGCGCACGTAGGAGATCATCTCGTTGGTGAACTTCTCGCTGGAGACGTAGCAGATGGCGGACTGGGGCTGGCGGCGCTTCACCTCATGGCCGATGGCGTGCATGAGGTGGGTTTTGCCGAGGCCGACGCCGCCGTAGAGGAAGAGCGGGTTGTAGGCCTTGGAGGGGCGCTCGGCGACTGCCTCTGCTGCGGCGCGCGCGAACTGGTTGCCCGCGCCGGAGACGAAGCCGTCGAAGTTGTAGCGCGGATTGAGCTGCGATGCGGAGTTCCAGTCGAAACGTGTCTGCTGCCCGTTGCTGGGTGCCGCGGGACGCTGCCCGGGCTGGCGCGGTGCTCCGGATGAATGCGCGGAGGAAGGCGGGAAGCCGCCGTCTTCGCGTGGCTCGCGCGGGCGCTGCGGCACGGAAGGATCGTTCTCCAGGGTGACAAACTGCACCTCGTCGAGCTCAAGCTCGAGCTTGTCGATGGCCTCCTGGATGAGATCGCCGTAGCGATCACCGACGTGCTGGAAGTCAGTGGAAGGAATGCGGACGAAGAGA
>JAUTWX010000468.1 GCA_030838385.1 Acidobacteriaceae bacterium | reverse complement strand
CTTGCCGCTTGAAGGCAATCCCCAGGGTGTCCGATTGTGTCCGCGCGTTTCAAACGTGAAATCGCCGAAGTGTAATTCCCGGGCCGTAAATCTCCCGCACGGACCTGACGTTCCCTTCGGTGACATCGAGATGAATCTCAAATCGGAGGTATTTCATGAAAATCAAAGCTGTCGGATGGATGGTACGTGTCATCGCGGTTCTGGGGCTGGCGACAGGTACCGTGGCTCTGGCCCAATTTCCGCAACGTGCACTGTTTCAAGGGACACTCAACGATTACACGCCCGCAAGCCCGCCAGTCAGCGGCCCATGGGAGGTTCGCGGCCCCTGGTCGTTGGTGGTGAATGGGCGGTCCGACCGGGCCGATTTTTCAGCTGCCCTGACCATGGAGCGCTCTGACCAGGGAGCAATCCAGAACGCGCCACCCCCGCCACCTGTAACCAATCCTTTGGACAACCCTGTGCTTCGCAACGCACATACGCACCACATCACTCTGCTGAACGGCAAAATTACGCGCATCACGAATGGGTTTCAGGTGACGGGCCCCGCGACGATTACGAAGGACGGAGTGTTTCCCCCGCCTTTTGGACCGGTACTCCCTACCCTGACGATCACGATCACCGGGGGGCCCCCCAACGTTAAGGGAGACGTCGTGTTCTCGAACATCACTGTGGTCTTCGGGATCCCGGCCGCTGGACATTTCGGATCGGCGCCTCTGCACGGAGTCGTTCGGAGCGCGGAGAACGACGGCGACGATCGACGTTAGAGACCGCAGCCAGCCAGTGCAAGTGGCGCAGATGCTGCTGCCCAGGAAGAAGGCGAGTGATGCTTGGACGAGCCATGATCGTGTTCGCCGGATTGCTCGCCATCCCCAGTTTGTCGTGGCCAGCATCCGGAGAAGAATCTCCTCCCCTGCTGCACGACGTGATACGCGTGCGGGGGAATACCGAGTCCCTTTCCAGGTGCATGATGGCTTGATCTACGTTCAGGGACGGGTGAACGGGGTGCGAGCGACGATGTTAATAGACACCGGCGCAGCTCTCACAACATTCACCTTGAGGGTGGTTCCAACCCTGGACACGGATTCAAGAATCGCGATCAACATGGCGAAAGGGAGCGTGCTGGCCTCCCGCCCTCCTGTAGGGTTCGTTCTCGGAGACTCGGACCTGCGGGAACGGCACTGCTCCTTTCTTCAAAACGGAGTTGTCGGGCGCTTCAAATTCCTGGACGTGGATGGCCTCGTCGGACAGGACGTTCTGAGCCGTTTCAAATCCCTCACCTTCGACTTTAAGAACTCCACACTTATCCTGGAAGACCGCTGAACCGTTTCCGGAAGTGAGACTGGCGAGAGTTGCGCGTGAGCTACTCTTGCAGAGATGGACCAGCAGGCTCTGCTCCTTACACTGCAACTGGCTGCCGTAACCACGGCGATCCTGCTGCCGCTGGCGCTGGTGCTCTCCGCGTGGCTGGCGCGGTCGCGGAGCTGGTTTGCGCATGTGGTGGAAGCCGGCGTGGGGCTGCCGCTGGTGCTGCCGCCGACTGTGCTTGGCTTTTATCTGCTGGTATTGCTGGGACCGGCTACGCCGCCGGGCCGATTGCTGGTACGCCTCATCGGGCATCCACTGGCGTTCACGTTCTGGGGGCTGGTGATCGGCTCCATCCTTTACAGTCTGCCCTTCGCCGTGCAGCCGGTGCTGGCCGGCTTTCGAGGCATCGATCAGGCGCTGATGGAGAGCGCGGATCTGCTGGGCGCTTCGCGCTGGCGCGTGCTGATGCAGGTGTTGCTGCCGGGCGCGCGCGCCTCGGTGCTGGCGGCCGCGGTGTTGTGCTTCGCGCACACCGTAGGTGAGTTTGGAGTGGTGCTGATGCTAGGCGGATCGATTCCCGGCGTGACGCGCACGCTTTCGATCGCGCTCTATGACCAGGTGATGGACGGCAACTATGCCGCCGCGAACCATATGGCGCTGGCGCTGGTAGCGATCTCGCTGGCGGCATTGTTGGTGGTGTACAGCGTGGCGCGACCGGGCGCGCGAGGAGAGACGGGCGGTGCGTGAGATAGAGGCACGTCCGCGGATCGCGTCTGACACAGATGGGGGCGAGCCGGCGGCGGCGTGGCTTGCCTTCGCCGTCCATCATGGCGCGGACAAAGATGGCGCGGGCAAATCACACAAGGGCGGCCCGATGCTGGCTGCCGAGGCGTCGCTCCGTGGATCGCTCGCCGTGCTGGTTGGGCCATCTGGCGCGGGCAAAACTTCCCTGCTGCGCAGTATTGCCGGACTCATGCATCCGCAGCGCGGATACGTCACCGTGGCGGGGACGACTGTGTGGGACAGCAAGCGAAATGTCCGCCTTGGGCCGGCCCAGCGCGGCTGCGGACTGGTGACGCAGCGGCATGCACTCTTCCCTGCCATGACTGCGGGAGACAACATTGCGTTTGGACTGCACGCGCTGCCCCGTGAGGAGCGGGAGCGGCGGGTGCGGGAGATGGCTGCGCTCTTTCGCCTGGAAGCGGTGTTATCCCGGCGGCCGGCGCAACTTTCCGGCGGCGAGCAGCAGCGGGTGGCGGTGGCGCGGACGCTGGCGCCGCGTCCTCGCGTACTGCTGCTGGATGAGCCCTTCGCCGGATTGAACCTGAGCCTGAAGGACGCGATCCTGAGCGATCTGGAAAGCTGGCTGACCGCAACGCGCACGCCGGTGCTATATGTAACTCACGATGTTGCGGAAGCCTGGAGGCTGGGCTCGCGTCCTGGGGCCGAGGTGCTGCGCATGGAAGACGGCTGCATCGTAAGACAAGGCCCTGCAGCCGTGGTGCTGGCGGCGGAGCGAGCGCAGTTGCTTGCAGCGCTTGAGTAATTCTTTCCCTGAACACGCTTCAGAAATACCCAATCCAGTTCCTCTCCAGGTTCAGATTTGCAGACCCAGCACAACCGAAATGCAACCGCACTCGCTACGTTACGCATCATTGTAGGCATCTTCTTTGTGCTCTTTGGTGAGTACAAGGTCTTCGGGACTGAGTTCACGCTGCATGGCGGATTCGAAGAATCGATTCGCGGTTTCCTGGCGCAGGGCGCCTATCCCTGGATGGCGCCCGTATTGCAGCATGCGGTTCTGCCACACGCGCGCCTATGTGCGTTTCTGATTGCATATGGCGAACTGCTGATCGGATTGGGGCTGGTCTTCGGCGTACTTACGCGAGCTGCCAGCCTATTCGGGATGCTGCTGATGATGCTGCGCTGGCTCTCCGCGGGTTTTCCGGGACCGCATGTCGCGCTGTGGCGCTACTTCGGCGCATCGCTGGACTGGTCCGTCTTCGCTGCATGCTTTGCTGCCTTTCTGATTGGCGAGCCGGAGGCGCGATGGTCGCTGGCGATGTGGTGGCGTGAAAGACAAAAGCCCTCTTCCGGCTGAGGCGGGCCGCACTTCAAATAGGAGGAGCGTCTAATTTGACTGAGATGGCAGTGGACGAACTGGAACAGTTAAAGGCGCAGCAAAGCGCGCCGCCTGCGTGCATGGCGCGTGCGCTGGTGTCGCTCGAAGGACTCTCCTGTGGCGACGCCTTCGGCGAGTGTTTCTTCGAGCCGCAGAATCGCGCCGTTGAGATTCGCACATCGCGTACTTTACCTCCGGCGCCGTGGCGCTTTACCGATGACACGATCATGGCGGTATCCATCTGCGCCTGTCTCGAGCGGCACCATGGCATCGAGCCCGAGTGGCTGGCAGAGAGCTTTGCCCGGCACTATGATCCGGAGCGCGGCTATGGCCACGCGATGAACGCCTTGCTGATGCGCTTGAATACGATTGGTAGTGCGAACTGGTTTGAAGAGGCACAGGAGCTGTTCGAGGGTGAAGGGTCGTTCGGGAATGGAGCGGCAATGCGCGTGGCACCAGTGGGCGCCTATTTTGCGCATGACCTGAGCCAGGTGGCGAAGCACGCGGCGCTCTCGGCCGTTGCCACGCACTGCCATGCGGAAGGCATTGCCGGTGCCGTTGCCGTTGCGATAGCGGCGGCGATTGCGTGGCGTGAGCGCGAGGCCGAAAGTCCGATGAAAGCGAAAGCGTTTCTGGAGAGCGTGCGGACCTGCACGCCGGAGAGCAAGGTGCGTGATGGCATCGACCGCGCTCTGCAACTGCCTGCTGCGACGACGGCGCTCGATGCGGCCCTGACCATCGGCAACGGCACACGCGGCTCCGCGCAGGATACAGTGCCTTTCGCGCTGTGGAGTGCGGCGCGTTCACTGAGCAGCTATGAAGATGCGCTGTGGGAGACGGTCAACGGCGGCGGGGATCTCGATACGAACTGCGCGATCGTCGGCGGGATCGTGGCGATGCATACTGGCGAGCAGGCCATCCCGCGGGAGTGGCAGCGACGACGCGAGCCGTTGTCCCTGCTACTTCACGCAGCTACGAACAAAGGTTAAGCGGCCCAGAACTAAGCACACCCAGAATTAAGCCACCCAGACGGGCTCGGGCTCAAGGGCGACACCGAAGAGCTCGCGCACGCGCGTCTGGATGGTGTCGCGCAATGCGGCAATCTCGGCTGCTGTCGCGCCGCCCTGATTGGTAAGCGCGAGGGTGTGGCGCGTGGAGACCGCGGCGGCGCCCTGACGATAGCCCTTGACGAAGCCGGCATGCTCGAGCAGCCATGCCGCCGGCAGCTTCACCTCTTCTGCGCCGGCGGGATAGCGGGGCACCTCTGCCTCCGGAAGCTTGGCGGCTTCGGCGATGTGCGGCAGCTTCGCAGCGGAGACGACCGGGTTCTTGAAAAAACTGCCTGCGCTGCGGCGCTCCGGGTGATCCGGCGTCACCACCATGCCCTTGCCCAACCGGATGCTGAGAACGGCCTCGCGTACCTGCTGCAGGCAGGGATCGGCCACGCCCTGATTCTTGAAGTAATGCTTCAGGTCGGCATACGTGACCGACGCTGGCACGTTTTGCGCGAGGGCATAAGTGACGCGGCTGACGATAAAGCGGTCGCGGTCTGGACCCTGGTTGAAACGGCTGCGGCGGTAGGAGAAGCCGCAAGCGACGTTGTTGAGATCGACCCATTTGCGCGTCGCACGATCGAAGGCGCGCACGGTGCGGATGGTGCGCGAGACTTCCTGTCCATAGGCGCCGACGTTCTGCACGGGCGTGCCGCCGACGGTGCCGGGGATACCACTGAGGCACTCGATGCCGGCGAGATCGGTAGCGACGCTGCTGCTGACGAGGGCGTCCCAGTCCTCGCCGGCAGCGGCAGAGAGAATGGCCGCGCTGCGCTCGATGCCGCGTAGCGCGATGTGGAGCACCAGTCCGTCGAAGCCGGCATCCGAGACGAGCACGTTACTGCCGCCACCGAGCACGAAGAGGCGCAGCTTGCGTTCCTTGGCGAAGTCGACCGCCGCTTCGATGTCGGACTCGGTGGTGGCCTCGACGAACCACCTGGCCGGACCGCCGATTTCAAAGGTGGTGAAGGGCGCCAGAGAGACGTGTTGCCGGAACTCCATGGTGGGAGGGTACACGACGACGTGGAGCCGCAGTTCACCACTTTTGTGGAACACGCTGCGAACTACGCAAGCGCGGGCATTACTCCGCGCGCAACGCCTGCATCGGGTCGAGACGTGAGGCGGTCCATGCGGGCACCAGGCACGCGAGGACCGCGACGGCGAGCAGCACGGCGCACACCACCGCGTAGACAAGCGGATCGAGCGGGTGCGTATGCACCAGCAGCGATCTCATGAGCTGGGTGACGGCTGCGGCTCCCACCAGGCCCAGCACCAGTCCGGCGAGGGCCGGGCGTAGTCCATCGAAGAGCATCAGGCGCAACACCTCGCCGCGGGGTGCGCCGAGCGCGATGCGCACACCGATCTCGGTTGTGCGCTGCGTGACCAGGAACGAGAGGACGCCGAAGAGACCGACTGCAGCGAGCACCAATGACAATGCTGCAAAGCCCGCGAGCAGCGTCGCCTCGAAGCTGGTGTCGACTGCGGCCTGGCCAATCACCTCATCCATGGTCATCACGTCGGCGACGGGCAGGTTGCTGTCGATCGACGCAACGATGCGCTTCACGGGCTCCGCCATCGCTACCGGATCGACGGTCGTATGCACGGTGAGCATGATGGAGGTCTCGGAGCCTGCGAGCAGAGGGAAGTAGAAGGCTGGACGAGGATCTGCTGCAGGAAGCTCGCGCGTGTCTGCGACGACGCCGATGATTTCGAAGGTAGCGGGCTCAGGACTGAAGATGTATGCGACTATGTGCTTGCCAAGCGGGTCTTCACCTTTGAAGTTCTCGCGCGCCAGCTCCTGGCTGATGATGACTTTGTCCGCGCGCTTCAACCGATCGTTGCTGTTAAAAGTGCGGCCGGCAACGAGGGGTATCTGCATAGCTTGAAAATAACCTGGGTCGGCAAAGATTGTCGCTGCGTCGAGTACCTGCCCCTTGGGCAAAGGCGGATGCTCCCGAATCGTGAATACATCGTCCCGGTTGCGTCCCTGCCCCGGCAGCAGGGTTGTCGCCGCCGCAGCCTTGACGCCAGAAATTTGGCGGACACGCTGGAGCAGGTCATCGTAGAAAGCCACTAGCTGCTCGGGCGTCTTCATCCCCCTCGGCTGGCTGAGACTCATCGTAAGCACGCCATGTGTGGCGCAGCCCAGGCTTGACGCACGCATGGCGTTGTAACTCTTAAGCAGCAGACCGGCCGCGACGAGCAGCACTACAGTAAGGCCAACCTCGGTGGTGAGCAGCAAGCGACGCATGCGTGCACGGCCACGGCCGGCACCGGCAGAGCGGGATGATTCCTGAAGTGCACGCACGAGCTCACGATCGTTCGAGGCCAAGGCCGGCAACACTCCTGCCAGGAGACCACACAGAGCGACGCAGCCTGCAGTGAAGAGCGCAACCG
>JAUTWX010000432.1 GCA_030838385.1 Acidobacteriaceae bacterium | reverse complement strand
GAAGGTGGGAGCGAAGACAGCCGTATTGCGGGGCGTGGCGAAGGCGAATTTTTCACGGGAGACGCCGGAGAGGGTGTAGAGCAGATAGCTTTCGCCCTGGGCGTTGACGAGGTTATAGAAGAAGGCTCCGAACTGGGCGCCCGAGAGCAGCCGTCCTGCATCGGTGGCGGATTGCACGATGGATTCGAGGTCGGAAGTTCTGGTGAGCAGGAGGCCGGTCTGGACCACAAGCTCGAGTTTGCGCCCGAGCTGAGTGGATCGGTCCATCACGGTGGTCATTCGAATTCCTGGAGTGCTATTGGGAAGACCCCACGGTCTTGTTGGGTTTATGCACCCGCCTGGCGAACCGTTGGGTGCATGGTATCTGACGTAGGGAACCGCGCTGCCGTTGTATGGCTATCCTCTTTTCGCAATGAGAATACTCCGGCGCGCCCAGAAACGGGACGGGTCCGGGATGGGCTTTTGCGCGAATCCGGGATGTATCGACGACGAGAAAATATATCTGTCCACTTCGCAACTGTGCCGGAGTGCGACTGCTGCGGTGGGATAACGAGCTGTTGTCGCGGCGTCTCATCTTCGTTGTCCGAGAACCGGTTGTCCGAAAAACGCAACCATTGGGTTGCTTAATGCGGGCGAGTGTCGTTATTATGCAACCCGGAGGTTGCCTATGGCGGATCGTATCGAGAAGCGGATTGAACTGAAGGCGCCGGTGGCGCGGGTATGGCGTGCGCTGACGGACTACCGGGAGTTTGGCGAGTGGTTTCGGGTGAAGATCGATGGGCCGTTTGTGCCGGGCGAGGTGTCGCGAGGACACATTACGCATCCGGGATATGAACATTTGCAGTGGGAGGCGGTGGTGCAGCAGATGGAACCGGAGCGGCTGTTCTCGTTCACGTGGCATCCGTATGCGGCTGATCCGAAGGTGGATTATTCGAAAGAGCCGCCGACGCTGGTGGAGTTCCGGCTGGAGACGACGGCGCAGGGCACGCTGCTGATGGTGACAGAGTCAGGTTTCGATCGGATTCCGGCGGAACGGCGTCCGGAGGCGTTCCTGCGGAATGACGGCGGCTGGACGGAACAGATGAAGAACATCGAGCGCTATGTTGGCGAAAAGCCGTAAGCGCGCGACGGGGAGGCGGCGCGGGCGGGCGCCGGCGTTTGCGGGACTATTTGCGACCCTGGGCGACGAAACGCGGCTGGCGCTGGTGGCGACGCTCGCGAGCGGCGAGCCGCGCTCGATTGCGGAGCTGACGGCGGGGTCGAAGCTGACGCGCCAGGCAATCACGAAGCATCTGCGGGTGCTGGAGCGCGCCGGGATGGTGCGGTGTGCGCGCGCGGGGCGGGAGAGCCGTTTCGCGTTCGATCCGCGGCCGGTGGAAGAGATGCGGGAGTATCTGGAGTCGGTTTCGGCGCAGTGGGATGCGGCGCTGGGACGGCTGCGGGATTTTGTTGAGAAGTGAGGACTGGCCGTCGGGCGGATGAGCCTTCGGCGCGTGTCCAGATTGGAGTGCGGGGTTCGCTTCCTTTGATCGCTCACGTTCACGGCCGCGGCGATCTGGCAGCCAGGATGGTGGACATGGTTATTCGGTTGCAGCGCCGCATGAGCTTTCGTAGGCGATGACGGCGACCCATGCGACTTGCTTCGCATCGTGGGCGTAGAAGGACAGCCAGTAGGGTCGGCTGACCACGACCATGTAGGACTTGGAATTACCGGCTCTCCATTCGTAGGTCTTGCGTGCAGGTGAGTCGTGCGTCAGTTTGATGCCGGCCAGTGTGTCCGCGCGGATATGGGCGGTGTGAGCGAGAGCCTCGGCGGCGACGCGCGCGGGATCGGTGAAGGCCCAGTCGCGTGCTCCGCTCTCGGCATCGTGTTGGGCCTGCATCAGCGCAGCGTCCTGCTCTTCAGGAAGCAGCATGCGCAAGGTGCAGCCTGGCGGAGAAAAATCCAGCTTCTCATTGGACTCGCCGTAGTCCAGGTCAGCGCGCCAGTGCGTGTCGGGGTCTTTGACTTCCTGGATAGCCAGCATGCTGCAGCAGCCCATGTATCCGTAGCCGCCCCAGTAGTGACCGTTGTCGGGGTCCTGCATCTGCTGCCCGGCGAAGAATCTTCCGATCAGGGTTGCGTGCTCGACTGCGCCGGATTGACCGGGACGCAGCGGCGGCTGAATGGCCTTGTCGAAGTCTTCGAACTGCTGATTGACGGTGAGCGGAACGGGGATGTTGTCGATCACGAGTTCCTGGGAACGATGGCGGTCGTTGATGGTTTTGCAGCAGTTGACGGTGCCGGAGTTGATGGTCCCACCGTATTCGAGCCAGATGGCGGGGAACGATGGGCAATTGGGATCGTAGAAGGTGAAGTCGTGCGAGGCATGGGTGGCGAAGCCGGTGACCTCAACCAGCTTGTGGTTGTAAGCGGGCGGGTCCTTCTTCAACTGGCATGCGGTGACTTTGAGCGGTTCTTCGGCGGCGGCAATTGTAACTGTGGAGAGAACAATAAGGATGATGCGCAGGAGGCGTCGACGAATCGTCGTGGATTGGTTCAAGGCAGAACTCATGGTCGTTGCCACCGAATGACGCGCGTAGATGATGATAGCTGGACTGCGGGGAACTACCCCACCCTAGCTTCGCTAGAATGGGGCACCCGGTAAGGTGCGGCACCTCTTTATGGACTTCAGGTGAACCTATGACTCTCGGCAAGAAGTTTGGAATCGCGCTGGTGGCGCTCGCAGTCGCTGCTTGTGGTCTGTGGATTGCCGCCATGCTCGGCTCATATTCTCGCGAGCATTGGATGGGGCGGGCGGATTGGCCTGTCGTGAAGGTCGATGACCGCCCTGTAAGCGCCGACGTGTATATCGGAACTCCAACACATTATGAATCCGACGCAATTTCCCTGGTACGTGCACCTGGCGTGGGCGACTACTTCCTAAATTTCGATGGTGAGAGCTATCGGGATGCCTCCCATCACGAATTCATAGATCTGCTCGGAGGAGGAGTGTGGACATCCAAGCCAATGGGCGAGGGACATTTCAGTGAGTGTCTTCCAATGCTAAATATCAATGAGTTTCGATTTTCGTCGCATGGACACACCCTGACGGTACAGTTCTGACGTTTCTGAGGATGCGTCAGCGTTCACGATTGCGCAGCCAAAGCTGGTAGCTGCCCCAGGCGGCCAGGGTGCAGACGTCGCGGATGTGGCCGGTGCGGAGTTTTTCTTCGAAGGCGGTGATGGGGAGGCGGACGATTTCCATGTCGGCTTCTTCATAGTCGCGCTCGTGAGGGCCGGGAGTGAGGTCTTCGGCGACGAAGATGTGCTGTCGCTGACGGGCGAAGCCGTAGGCGATCCACATCCAG
>JAUTWX010000428.1 GCA_030838385.1 Acidobacteriaceae bacterium | reverse complement strand
AGCGGCGCGCCCGAGGGCTGAAATTGCCCATTGCATCCGTGGATGGTGACAGCAGCACCGTCGCGCTCCACTTTTGCGCCCAATGCGGCGACGCAACTCAGGCTGCTCGCCGGATCGGCGCCGGTGGAGAAGTTTTCCAGATGCGTTGTGCCGTGGGCGAGCCCGCCCAGCAGCGCGTAGCGGTGGGAGATGCTCTTATCGCCGGGCAGGCGCAGGCTGCCGAGCAGGTTGCGGGCGGGCGCGATCACGCGGGTCGCTGTTGCTTGAGACAAGCGAAATGCTCCGATCAAGAGGGGATTCTTCTCAGGGTACAACGGACGATCAATTGGCAGGATTGCCGGCCGGGAGGTCGTTCACATGCAGCACAATCAGCGTCTCATCATCGAAGTGTTCGGCGCCGGCTTGAAAGTCGCTGATCGCGGCCATGATGAGGTCGGCCAACTCATTGGCGCCCAGGAACGCATTCTGCTGGACAATATCGCAGAGCTGTTCCGTTCCGAACATTTCCCCGTCAGGATTCTGTGCGTCGGCGAGCCCGTCACTGAAGAAGATGACGGAGTCGCCTGGCCGTGTCGAGAGCGTGAACTGCTCATACGAGACATCGGGGAAGAGTCCGAGAGGGAAGCCCTCAGCGTGAATGGTCTCCACCTCGCCGTTGCGGCAGATGAGCGGCTGCACCGCGCCGGCGTTTGAGATCTCCAGCGTCTGGTCTTCATCGTTCCACACGGCGTAGACCATGGTGACGTATTGTGCATCGACCCGGCGCTCCTGCAGGGAATCATTCAACAGGCGCAACATCTCCTCCGGATGCAGGGCCCGAGGGGCGGCGGCGCGCATGATGCCGCTGACCAGAGCGGCGTAGAGTGCAGCGGGAGCGGCCTTGCCGCTGGCATCTCCCAGCGCAATGCCGGTGCGGTGATTGTCATAGTGCAGGAAGTCGTACATATCGCCACCGATGGTGCGCGCCGGCAGAAACCGCGCCGCGAACTCAGCGGATTGGTGCCTGGGGAGCGATTGCGGCAGCAACCGAAGCTGCACCTCGCGGGCCATCTCCAGATCGTGCTCCAACCGCTGCTCCTGCTGGGCGACGCGCTGGTAGAGGCGCGCGTTTTCAATGGCGATGGCGATCTGTGCGGCGAGCGTGACAATGGTGCGCTGATGGTCTTCGTTGAAGTAGTTGGCGCGGGTGTGCTCCAAATCGAGCACGCCGATCACCTTCTTCTTGTAAATGAGCGGAACGGCAAGTTCCGATCGCGTGAGCGGGTTGACCATGTGGTAGCGCGCATCGCGGCGCACATCGGGTGCATAGACGGGCGCCTGCGTCTGCACGGCGAAGCCGACCAGGCCACGGCTGAGCGGAACCCGCTCGATGGGAACGTAGCGCTCGCCGAAGCGGACGGCGAACTGCGTCTCCAGCACATGGTCGCGCTCGTTGAGCAACAGGATGGAGAACATCTGGTAGTCGATGAGGCGGCGTAGGAGGTGGCCGATCCTTTCGAGTAGTTCATCCAGGTCGAGGATCGAGCTGAGGTCGCGCGAGATCTCGGTGAGCACGGCGAGCGTTTGCGCCTGCCGGGAGACACGTGTGTAAAGGCGCGCGTTCTCGATGGCCACGGCGACGCGCGATGCCGTGAGCTCAAGCAGGCGAAGCTGTTCTTCCTGGAAGTAGCCGACCTCCTCGCTTTCGATGTCGATGACACCGATGACGCGACCCTTGACGATGAGCGGCACGGCCAGCTCGGAGCGAACCGCGTCGTTGGCAGAGACGTAATTCTTCGCGTTCCGCACATCGTTGACCAGCACCGGCTCCTTGCGCGCAGCAGCCTCGCCGATGACGCCTTCGCCGATGCGGAAGCGGCGGCGCTCCGTCTCCGGTGTGTGGCCGATCTGGAAGCGCATGCGCAGATCGTTGGTGCGGTCGTTCAGCAACAGGATGGCGAAGATGCGGAAGTCCATGACGGCGCGGACCATCTCCGCTGTCTGGTGCATGATGGTCTGCAGGTCGAGTGTGGCGTTGAGCGCGTTTGCCAGCCGCATGAGGAATGCGAGCTGGACGGGTTCCGCGCGTACGCGTGCGCGCGCCACACCGCTCTCGCTGGTGGGCCGATAATCTCCTTCGAAGCTGTCCGAAGGCCTGTCGTGGGGCCGATCCGGCTGGCCGTCATCCTTCACAAATTTGCTCCACTGCCTGCGCCCCGGGATGGGGCGGGCAATCGAGTCATCATAGCGCAGCGGGCGAGTGGCGATTCGATCGCCCTAGCCAATGTAAGTTGCCGTGTAACTTCCTCAGATAGGTGCTGTTGTGGCAGTGGCTGCAAGCGTGGAGCTCAGCTCTTCCACGATGCGTACACCGGCGCTTGCGCCAATACGGGTCGCCCCGGCATCGAGCATAACGCGCGCGTCGCTGAGAGTGCGGATGCCGCCGGATGCCTTGACGCCGCATCTGTCCCCGGCTATCCCGCGGAGCAAGGCGACATCGGCCGCGGTGGCTCCCGCCGTAGAAAACCCGGTGCTGGTCTTCAGGTAATCGGCGCCCGTGTGGATGACCATTTCGGCGGCGCGCAGCTTCTCCGGCATGGAGAGCAGACAAGTCTCCAGGATCACTTTCACCACCGCGCCCGCAGCGCGGCCAACCTCCACAACCGAACGGATGTCTGCCTCGGCCTGCTCGTACAGGCCACTCTTCAACATGCCGATATTCAGCACCATGTCGAGTTCGCGTGCGCCCAGCTGTACCATCTCGCGTGCTTCGTCGCGCTTGGTGGTAGAGAGATTTGCGCCGAGGGGAAACCCAATCACCACGCCGACGGGTATACCGGTTCCGGCCAGCACCGAGGTCGCAAGCGGCACCCACGTGGGATTCACCATGGCGCAGGCGAAGCGGTGTTCTGCCGCCTCCTGGCACAAGGCGAGCACCTGATCCCGTGTCGCCTCGGGCTTCAGCAATGTGTGGTCCAGCACGGCGGCCAGGCTGGCCGGCGTGGCCAATGCACTTACGGAAAAGGCAGCAGCATCAAATGTGCCGCGGGTAGCGACGACAATCTCGTCGGAGGTGTTCGGCTCCATCACTCTCATTTTCGCACTCCACTCCCTGGTGAGCATCTGGATGCCACCATCTTGATGGACGCAGGCGGCGGGGCGGAGTTGCCAGCAGGAGTGTGAAAGTATGTCGAGGACTAGTCGGCGGCTTCTGGCGGAAAGATGCAGATGTCGGGCAGGTTGCGGAAGCG
>JAUTWX010000418.1 GCA_030838385.1 Acidobacteriaceae bacterium | reverse complement strand
AGCGCCCACATATCCGGGCAAACCATTCAGGAAAGGAGCATCCAGCGCTGGACTAGCCACCATGTCGAACGCCCAACTGACTGCGGTTCTCTTCGTTCTCCTCCTGCTCATCGGGTTCGCCCAGTTGTTGGGCTACCTGTTTGTACGGCTGCGCCAGCCTAAAGTCGTTGGCGAGATATTGGCCGGCGTCGTTCTTGGTCCTGCGCTTCTGGGCCGGTTGCCTTTTGCTGCGCGGATCCTCGAAACCGCAAAACATCAGGGCAACATTCTCGATTTCGTGTACTGGCTCGGACTGCTGTTGCTGATGTTTCTCTCCGGGGCGGAGATGCAGCAATTGTTCAGTCGCGAGGAGCGCCGCAAGGTGGGCTGGCTAATCATCGTGGGCACGGGAATTCCGTTCCTGCTTGGCCTGACATTCGGTCCGTGGTTGATTCGCCCGTCGCTGGCAGGTCCGAACGGCAATCGCGTTTCGCTGATCATCATTCTTGCCGTCGGTGTGGCAGTCACATCGGTTCCCGTGGTCTCGAAGATCTTTGCCGATCTGAAGATCCTTCACACACGATTCGCGCGACTCGTTCTTGGCGTTGCCGTCCTCGAGGACATCGTGCTGTGGCTGGCGCTCGCCGTAGCGACCGCAATGGCTGGGAAGGTGGCGCTCAATCCGCGGGCCATGTCGTATCACCTCCTCTCGACCATAGGCTTCTTTGTGCTGGGGCTTACCATTGTTCCCCGAGCAATCAAGCGCATCAACAAAGCGCGCTTCAATGTACTGGCCAGGCACTCTCCGACGGGTTATGCGATCGCCGTCCTGCTGGCGTATTGCGCTGTCGCCGGCGCACTCGATGTCAGCCTCGTCTTCGCAGCCTTTCTGGCCGGCTTCGCCGTGGTGCACAAAAAGCGGAAGATCTTTGCGGACGCACTCGACGCCATCGGAAAGGTCTCCTTCGCGTTCTTCATTCCCATTTATTTCGCGATTGTCGGATTGAAGCTGGATCTCATCCGCGGCGTATCGCTATGGATGATTGTCGCGTTCCTGGTGGGAACCTGTACGGTCAAGATTCTTTCGGTGTCGCTGGCCGGGCGCTTCGCGGGATTCCGCGGACTGGACCTGATCAACCTGGCGATCACCACCAATGCGCGGGGCGGCCCTGGCATTGTGCTGGCGAGCGTGGCGTTTGACGCTGGGATCATCAGTTCGAAGTTTTACACCACGCTGGTGGTAGCGGCGGTGCTCACGTCGCAGATCGCCGGGGCATGGCTGGACTATGTGCTGCGCAAAGGCTGGCCGTTGCTGAAGCCTGTGGCCGCGAGTGAAACGCTCGAGGTCTCGCCGGAGAGCCCTTCGCCCGCGTAGATGCGCCTGAGTATACGTAATCTATTGAGTTACGAGATGAGCTAGGTTGCGATGCGAATCAGTTGCTCTACCGGTTCGCGGGGGCCGAGAATCGAGACATCCGGCAGAACACCGTGGGCCATCGCGACCTCGTCACAGCGGTGCAGCCGCGGACAGACCTGGCAGTCCTTGTAGATTTTGTCGGGCAGGGCAGCGCGGTCTTCCACTACGAAGAAGCCGGCGCTCTGAAAGAACTCAGGGATGCGCGTGAACAGGCATACGCAGCCGACACCGTGGCGCTCCGCCTCTTCGAGCAGTGCCTGCAGCAGATCCTGCCCGCGGCCGCATCCCTTCCACTCCGGCTGCACCACGATGGAGCGCACCTCAGCCAGATGCGGGCCGTAGAGATGCAGCGCGCCGCAACCCTGAAACTCGCCGCTGCTCGACTCGGCAACGGTGAAGTCGCGGATGTTTTCGCAGATTTCTGCGAAGGGCCGTGGCAGCAGCGTGCCGTCGCCGGAGAGGCTGTTGACCAGCGCATGCACCTTTTCCGCATCCTGCAGACGAGCCTTACGAACGGACACCGGCAGCCTCCAGTTCCCGATCACGTAAAAGGGCGGGCGCAGCGGTCAGGCGGACCTTCGCACTCGCCACTGCTTCGTGAACGCGAGCGCGTGCGGTGCCGCCGATCACATCGTGACAATCGACTGTCGCGGCCAGGGTGATGCTCGCGTAGAAGTCTTCTGCGAATGCGGACGAGAGCTGACGCAGCTCGTCGAGGGTGAGGCCGTCGAGCTCGCAACCCTTATCGAGTGCGAGCCGTACTGCCTCGCCGATGATGTGGTGCGCGCGGCGAAAGGGAACTCCGCGATGCGAAAGATAAGTGGCCGCCGCCATCGCATTGAGGAAGCCGGATTGAGCTGCTTTTTCCATGGGTTCCAGGCGAAACTTCGACTTTTGCGTGAATGATGCCAGAAGCTCCAGCAGAGGAAGCAAGCTGGTAACAGCATCGAAGAGCACCGGCTGCATCTCCTGCAGGTCCTTGTTATAGGCCAGCGGCAGACCTTTTAGCTGCATCGTGACGGCAGCAACAGCTCCATGCATGCGACCGGTACGGCCGCGCACCAACTCCGTGAGGTCGGGGTTCATCTTCTGCGGCATCGCGCTGGAGCCGGTGGAGAAGCTCTCCGGCAGCGCGACGAAGCCGAACTCGGCGGTAGCGAAGAGCGTGATCTCCTCCGCAAAGCGGCTGGTGTGCAGCGCGATGGTCGAGAGTGCCTGGAGAAACTCGACGAGAAAATCGCGGTCGCTGGTCGCGTCCATGCTGTTGGCAGTAGGCGCAGTGAAGCCCAGCTCGCGCGACGCGATGGTGCGATCGAGCGCGAGCGTGGCGCCGGCGATGGCGCCCGAGCCCAGCGGACAGTAATTCAGCCGCGCACTCAGGTCGGTAAGGCGGCTGATGTCGCGCTCGATCATCGAAACATACGCGAGCAGCCAGTGGGCGACCAGCACCGGCTCCGCGCGCTGCAGGTGTGTGTAGGCCGGCATGATGGCGTCGCCCGCGACCTCCGCCTGTTCGATGAGAGCAAGCGCCCACCCGCGCAATAGCTGTTGTGCGTTTGCGGCCTGCTCCCGTACGTAGAGCCGCAGGTCGGTGGCGATTTGCTCGTTGCGGCTGCGACCGGTGTGCAGTTTCAGTGCAAGTTCGCCGATTCGCTCGGTGAGCTCCAGTTCGGCAAAGTGATGCACGTCCTCCGCCCGCGAATCTGACGCGAGAGTGCTGCGGCGCGGCCCATCCCAGCACTCCGCGAGGACGGCATCGAGGCCATCACGCACCTGCGCGCATTCTGCGGCCGTAAGCATTCCCGCAGCAGCGAGCACGCTGGCGTGCGCTTTGCTGGCAGCAATCTCCTGGGGGAGAAGCTGCCAGTCAAAGCCGAAGGACCGCTGCCATTCCTCGAAGCGCGCATCGAGCGGCTCGCGGAAGCGGCCAGACCACATCTTCACTTCACAACCTCTTTCTGCTTCTGCAGCAGGCGCGCACGGCTGCGGGCCGGCAGGCCAAGGATCTGGATGAAGCCCTTGGCGTCCTTCTGATCGTAGCTCTCGCCCATGGTGAAAGACGAGAGATCTGTCGAATAGAGCGACAGGGCAGAGGCGCGGCTGACGATATTCAGGTTGCCCTTGTAGAGCGAGAGCGTGACCGTACCGGTGACGTTCTCCTGCGTCTTCTGGACAAAGGCGTCGAAGGCCTCGCGCAGCGGCGTGAACCACAGGCCGTTGTAGACCAGGTCGGCGTAGCGCAGCGCCACGTGCTGCTTGTAATGGGAGAGCTCGCGGTCAAGCGTCAACGCTTCGAGTTCGCGATGCGCGGCGACGATCAGCGTACCGCCCGGCGTCTCGTAGCAGCCGCGGCTCTTGATGCCGACGAAGCGGTTCTCGACCAGGTCGATGCGGCCGATGGCGTTGCGCGCGCCAATCTCGTTCAGCAGCTCGACGAGCTGCACCGGAGGCATCTTCATGCCGCCAACGGAAACAGGCACGCCGTGCTCGAAGCCGATGGTGACCTGCTCCTCGCGATCGGGCGCTTCCTGCGGCGAGCGCGTCATGGTCCAGGTGGTGGGGAAGGGCGCGTTGCCCGCGTCTTCCAGCTCGCCACCCTCGTGGCTTACGTGCCATAGATTGCGATCGCGCGAGTGAATCTTTTCGCGGCTCGCAGTGACAGAGATGCCGTGCTCCTCCGCGTAGTCCAGGCACTCCTCGCGGCTGGTCAGCGTCCATTCCCGCCATGGCGCGATGACCTTCAACTCCGGCGCCAGTGCCTGATACGCATGCTCGAAGCGCACCTGGTCGTTCCCCTTGCCGGTGCAGCCGTGCGCGACGGCGGTGGCGCCTTCGGCGAGTGCGACCTCCACTTGATGTTTCGCAATCACCGGCCGAGCGATCGAAGTGCCGAGCAGGTACTTGTTCTCATACACGGCACCAGCCTGCACGGTAGGGAAGACATACTCGCGGACGAACTCGTCGCGCAAGTCGCGCACGACGACTTTTTTGGCGCCCGTCTTCTTTGCCTTCTCGACCACGGCGTCGATATCTTCGCCCTGGCCTACATCGGCCACCATCGCGATCACATCGAGGCCATAGTTCTCGTTCAGCCAGGGAATGATGATCGAGGTGTCGAGCCCACCGGAATATGCAAGAACAACTTTGTCAGCCATTGGAATCCAATCTCCTAAATTGTTGTGCGACCCGCGTCCGCGCGGGTGCCGGTATTGATGTCGATTACTTGATGGCCAGCGCGCGGCGGCGTGCCGACTTGGGCGGCTTGCGGTGTTCTGGTGTGACAGCCGCACCCAGCAGCATCAGCAGGATTGCCTTCTGTGCGTGCATGCGATTCTCCGCCTGGTCGAAGACGATGGACTGCGGCCCATCGAGTACCTGGTCGGTGACTTCCGCGTTGCGGTGCGCCGGCAGGCAGTGCATGAAGACCGCGTGCTGCGCGGCGCGAGTCATCAGCGCCTCATTCACCTGGTAGGGCTTGAAGAGCGGCGCGCGCTTGGTGGCTTCGTGCTCGAAACCCATGCTGGTGCACACATCGGTGTAGATCGCATCCGCGCCGGTGACTGCGGCCTGCGCATCCTCCATCAAGGTGAGCGATCCGCCGATCTCGCCGAGAATCGCGTTGGCCTTGGCGACGATCTCTGCCTTCGGCCCATAGCTCTTGGGCGTGGCCACGACGCAGTTCGCACCCAGCAGGGCAGCAGTCAGCATAAGTGAGTGGCACACATTGTTGCCATCGCCAACGTAAACGAACTTGAGGCCACGTACGGTGCCGAAGCGCTCTTCCAGCGTCATGAAGTCGGCGATCGCCTGGCAGGGATGTTCGAGATCGCTAAGCGCATTGATGACCGGCACGGCAGTATATTGCGCCATCTCGGTGATGGTGTCGTGCGCATAGGTGCGCAGCACAATGGCATCCGACCAACGCTCGACATTGCGCGAGATATCGCCGAGCGACTCGCGCTCGCCCAGCGGCGATTGCGTTTGATCGACGAAGATGGCGTTCCCACCCAGGGTGTTGATGCCGGATTCGAAGCTGAGACGCGTGCGCAGCGACGCCTTCTCGAAGAACATAACTAGTTGTTTCGCGTCGAGTGCGTGACGGTAGTCGCGCGGACGCGCTTTGACGGCGTGCGCCAGCTTGAGCAGCGCGGCGATCTCGCCGGTAGAAAGATCGGCGATGGAACAGAGATCGTTGCCGGCCAGCGATTTTGCGGCCAGAGCAAAAGGGCCAGTGGCAGTATTGCGATAGAGTGCGGGCTTCAACAGAGAAGCGTTAGCGGCCAATTTGGGTGCCTCCATGGGTGGCTCTAGGTACGGCGCCGGTCTCGGCAGGCGCATGCTGGTGCAGGATTTCGTCAAGTGCAGTAACGGCAAGGTCCACATGCGGCTTGCCGAGGATGTAGGGCGGAAGAAAACGCAGCACGGTTTCGCTGGTGCGGTTGATAAGGATATGGCGCTGCAACATGGCAGCGGCAACGGACTTTGCAGTGTCGGCCGAGCGGAGTTCGAGTGCCAGCATCAGGCCGAGGCCGCGCGCACCGGTGACGATGTCAGAGTGCTGCGCAGCGAGGCGAGCGAGCTGCGCGCGGAAGTAGCCGCCTACGTCCTGGATGTGAGCGAGCATCGCTTCGCGCTTCAACGTGTCGATTACGGCGATGGCGACAGCGCATGCCAGCGGTCCTCCGCCGAATGTGGTGCCATGCAGTCCGGGCTGCATCGTGCTCGCCACTTCTTCCGTGCACAGCATCGCGCCCAGCGGCAGGCCGCCGGCTAGAGGCTTGGCCAGCGTGGTGATGTCCGGCTGAACGCCGTAGTGCTGGTAGGCGCACCATTTGCCGGTGCGGCCAAGGCCCGACTGTATCTCGTCGACGATGAGAAGTGCGCCGGTCGAGCGCGTGAGCTCGCGGGCTGCATCGAGGAACTCCTGCGAAACGGGACGAATCCCGCCCTCGCCCTGCACAGCTTCAACGCAGATGGCACAATACTCATCCGAGAATGCAGCGCGCAGCGCGGCGACATCGTTGAACGGAACAAAGTCGACGCCAGGCATCACCGGCATGAACGGCGCACGGTATTTTTCCTTCTCAGTGGTTGCTACCGAGCCCATGGTGCGGCCGTGAAAGCTGTGATCGAGCGCCAGAAATTTCGTTCCGATCCGTGCGCCCTTGCTGCGGCGCGTGCCTGCGTAGAGCCGCGCCAGCTTCAGCGCTGCCTCCCACGCCTCCGTGCCGCTGTTGGTGAAGAAGGCACGGTCCATACCTGTCATCTCGGTGAGCCGTGCGGCAAGCTCCGCCTGTCCGGTGTGGAAGAAGAGATTCGAGATGTGCAGCAGCTTCTTGCTCTGCTGCGCGATAGCTTCTTCGATCGCAGGATGTGCGTAGCCCAGCGCATTGACACCGATCCCGCTCAGCAAGTCCAGATAGCGATTGCCCTGCTCATCGATGAGGTGCACACCTTCGCCGCCGACAAAAAGAATCGGATTGCGCTCGTAGGTTTGCAGCAGCAGCTTGGCTTCCGCCGCCTGCACGGCAGGCAACTGCACCACGCTCATATCCATGGGTTCGCTCATGCCACCAGCACCTCCGTTCCATACGCGATCTTCGACTGAAGCAGATCGGGCATCGACGATGCCTCCTCCGCGGGCAGAATACGGACACGCTTCACGCCATGCAG
>JAUTWX010000531.1 GCA_030838385.1 Acidobacteriaceae bacterium | reverse complement strand
AAACGCCATCGCCACCGCGTGCGGCACCTCTATGGTGGGAGACGGTATGCCGGTGATGGCAGACATCTTGTCCAGTATCTGCTTCAGGGAGAGGTTCTCGCCACCCAAGATGTATCGCTCTCCAGGCTCGCCGCGCTCCAGAGCTGTCACGTGCATGCGCGCCACCTCACCGACATCCACCAGATTCAGCCCGGTATCCACATACGCGGGAAACTTACGATTGAGAAAATCGACGATGATCTGTCCTGTCGGCGTCGGTTTGATGTCATTTGCACCGATCGGCGTCGTCGGGTTCAGCACGATGACCTGCTGGCCATCCCGTGTCGCAGCGATCGCCTCCTGCTCAGCAAGATACTTGGAGCGTTTGTAATGCCCGATCATATCGTCGAGCGAGACCGGGGTGTTCTCATCCACGATAGTCCCATCTTCGCGAAATCCCATGGTGGCCACGCTCGACGTGTAAACAACTCGCCTCACGCCAACCTCGCGGGCCAGCGCGAGCAGGTTGCGCGTGCCGTCTACATTCGCCGCGTACATGGCCTGCGGGTCGCGCACCCACAGACGGTAATCAGCGGCCACATGGACCAGCACTTCGCAATCGCTCAATGCAGAACGAAAGCTGTCGGGCTGGCGAAGATCGCCAATCACCGTTTCGGCGGAAAGGCCTTCCAGGTTATCGAGACGGCTTGTGGACCTGACAAGAAGATGAAGCCGTGCACCCTGCGCGGCAAAGGCGCGAGCCACATGACTGCCAACGAAGCCGGTTGCTCCTGTCAGAAAGACGTTCATGCGTGATCAGGCGAGCATCGTCGAAGCAGCCTCGGAGCCGACCCACGGGCAGGCCATCGCGGAGATCTAATCGAGCGGCTCGGCTTCGATCCCGATGCCCTTTTCTCCAGCCGCCTTTTTCTCCCGGTACTTCTTCATCCAGGCTTCGAAGCTCTTGCCCGCAGCGGTATCGCGGCCGGTAAAGGCCAAAGCCGCAATGTCGGCGTAACTAATGGTGCGCTTGCTCCGCTCCTTGGCCGGGATCACTCGCACTGCGGAGCCGGCGAGTGCAGCGGCAGACCGGCGGTCGAACACATAGCCTTCGACAATGCTGCCATCCTTCAAGGTCAATTGGATATCGCCGCGATAGTCGAAGGCCTTCTCCAGGGCGATGCGCAATTCTTCTTCGCTCGTCAATTGTGGGATCCAGCCCTCCAATTGCTCATGCTCAAACCCTGCGGCCACCTCCTGCGTGTCCGGAGAAGGCACGGCCGCAACTATCTGCTCGCTCATACGTGCGACCCTTCCAGCTCATTGCTTGGCGACGAGGCGATCTGCACCAGTGGTGGCCGGCTATGCTCGAGCGGTTGGTTCAACAGGTCCAATGCGCCGCGGTCCTTGT
This sequence comes from Acidobacteriaceae bacterium, assembly GCA_030838385.1. Taxonomy (GTDB): domain Bacteria; phylum Acidobacteriota; class Terriglobia; order Terriglobales; family Acidobacteriaceae; genus KBS-83. Next base: position 29,258 of record JAUTWX010000531.1, on the reverse strand, counting down.
AAGCACTGGAGAGGCTGGCCTTTACCATGCCCCAGAAGCCGGACAGTGAGGTAAAGCCATGCTGTACGGTGGACGGCTCATAGCCGCAGCTCACCATGCAGTTCGCACATTTGGGATTACCGCTCTCAGTCCCGTAGTGGCTCCAGTCCGTGGTTTCAACCAACTCGCGATAGGTATCGGCATACCCGTCCTGCAGCAGATAACAGGGTTTCTGCCAGCCAAAAATGTTGAATGCGGGCGAACCCCAGGGAGTGCATTGATAGTCGCGCTTGCCCATCAAGAACTCGAGGAACAGTGGCGACATGTTGAACTTCCATTCCTTCCTGCGGTTGGACAGGATCGCGCGGAACAGCCTACGCGAGCGCGCACGGCCAAGGAAGTGCTTCTGGTCCGGAGCCTTATCGTAGGTATAGCCGGGGCTCAGCACCATACCCTCGACACCGAATGACATCACCTCATCGAAGAAGGCGCGCACGCTATTGGGGTCCGCGCCGTCAAAGAGCGTTGTATTCGTCGTCACGCGGAAGCCACGGGCGACCGCTTCGCGGATGCCGGCAACCGCCTGGTCATAACCGCCCTCGCGGCAGACCGATAAATCATGGTGCTCTCTTTGCCCATCCAGATGGACAGAAAAGGTAAGGTACTTGCTCGGTTTGAAGAGTCCGATCTTCTCCTTCAGGAGCAGCGCGTTGGTGCACAAATAGATGTACTTCTTGCGCGCTATCAGCCCCTCGACGATCTGAACAATCTGCGGGTGCATAAGCGGTTCGCCGCCCGGAATGGAAACCATGGGCGCCCCGCATTCATCGACGGCGCGGAAGCACTCCTCCGGAGTCAGTTCGTGCTTGAGGATATGGGCCGGGTACTGGATCTTGCCGCAGCCGGCACATGCCAGGTTGCAGCGGAATAGCGGTTCCAGCATGAGGACCAGCGGGTAACGCTCGCGGCCACGCACCCGCTGCTTCAGCACATAGGTGGCGACGGTCCACATTTGCGAAATCGGTACTGCCATAGTTACATTCTCCGTCCACGCCGCAGCGTGTTGGTTGGCGCAGCCGGCTATTCGGCTGGCGCGCTCATGGCCCGGCGATAGTTCGTCAGGGCCAGCAATGGAAACACATCGCGATAGGTGTGATACGCGAGATAGAAGACCCGCGGGAAGCCGGTACCGGTGATGATGGCCTCACGCGTCTTGCCCTCGCCCATGCTCTCGTCCCAGGAGCCGTCCGCGCGCTGCCGTTCGAGCAGCCAGCGCACTGCCTTGGCAACGGAGTCGCTACGATTGTCGCCCGCCGCGAGCAGACCAAGAATGCCCCATGCCGTCTGCGATGGCGTGCTAACGCCCACCCCGCGCGTTATTGGATCGTCGTAGCTGTGGCAACTCTCGCCCCAGCCTCCGTCCGCGTTCTGCACCGAGCGGATCCACTCCGCCGCCTGCTGGATTTCTGGTTCATGATTCCAGATCCCGATGGCTTCCAGGCCGCGCAGTACCAGGAATGTGCCGTAGAGGTAGTTCACTCCCCAACGGCCAAACCAGCTTCCATCCGGCTCCTGCTCTTTCAGCACGAACTGAATCGCCCGCTCAATCCGCTTGTCCCGGCGCGTGTAGCCGTAGGTAGCCAGCATCTCCAGAATGCGTCCCGTGATGTCGACGGTTGGCGGGTCCAGCATCGCGTTGTGATCGGCAAATGGGATGTGCTGGAAGATCATCTTGGTGTTGTTCTTGTCGAAGCTCGCCCAGCCGCCGTTCTTGCACTGCATGGCGAAGACCCAGTCGATGGCACGCCGCGACACATCGTATTGGTAACGCTCACGCGGGTTATCGACCTTGTTCAACGCGAGCAGCACCTGCGCAGAATCGTCGGTGTCCGGATAGAACTCATTGTTGTACTCGAAATACCAGCCGCCGGGCTGCGCATTGCGCACCTTGACCGCCCAATCGCCCTTGTGACGCACTTCCTTCGAGAGCATCCAGTCCGCCGCCTTCAGCAGACGCGGATCGGTACGCGAGACGCCAGCCTCGCCCAGCGCATAGACCATCTGCGCCGTATCCCAAACGGGCGAGACACACGGCTGCATGCGAAACGTCGGTTGGGAATAATCCGGCGTTCCCTCCGGCTCATCAATGCCCAGCTTCTCGAACTCATCCATCGCCCGGATGAAATGCGGATCGTCTTCCGAGTAACCCAGTACCCGCAACGCGATAATCGCGTTCATCATCGCCGGATAGATCGCACCCAGTCCGTCGGACATCTCGAAGCGCTCGAGCATCCACTTCTCCGCCTTGCGCAATGCCATCGCGCGCAGCGGACGGATATGTACCCGCTCCGCCCAATGCACCATGCGGTCGAGCAGCAGGAAGAAGTTCCGCCAACTGATGATCTTGTCCCGATTCCAGCGCAGCTTCAGGCTGGCCTTGTCGCGGCCGCCGACAAAAAGCTCATCTATGCCGCGCTCCGCCGGAATCTTTTTAAATGGCTTCTTGGCGTAAGCGATGGACAGCGGAACCAGAATCGCGCGCGACCACGACGATATCTCGTAGATGTTGAAGTAGAACCATTTCGGCGCGAGCACAATCTCCGGAGGAATCGCGGGCACGGCATCGTAGTCGTACTGCCCCAGCGCACACAGATAAATCTTTGTAAAGGTGTTGCACTTCACCACGCCGCCATGTGCGCGGATCCACACACGCGCCTTCACCATCAGCGGCTCTTCAGCGGAGATCCCCATCAGCTTGCAGGCGAAGTAGCACTTCACCGCCAGGCTGACGTTGCCGGGGCCCCCGGGATAGATACTCCAACTGCCGTCTTCGTTCTGGTAGCGCAGCATTTCGGCAAGCGCGCGCTGCATGCGCCCACGGATCGTAGGATCGTCTGTCTCCAGCAAGACGTGAAGGAAGATGTAATCCGCCTCCAGCATGCCGTCAGCTTCGAGCTCGCCGACCCAGTGGCCGTCCTCGTGCTGCATCTCGAAGATGTGCTGTTTCGACGCCTCGACTGCTTCGTCTACCTGGTCCAGGCCAGCGTCGATGCGCCCAAACTTTGGCTGCGCCGTGGGCGCCTGCATCTGCTGCACAGGAGCCCTCAGCGGGTTCTCATCCACAGTTCGATTCATGCCATCTCTTTCGCAACGAAAGCACTTTTCCTGTACATGTAGACCTGTCAGCAACCGGTATTGTGGCCCATCTTCGAGCAAAGGCCACACCAGGCACAAAATCTCTGTTAGCCCAAAGCGACGGAAGAAATACCATTACCGGGCAGCGACTGCCGCCGGCCCTATCGCCTGCACGATCTCCGCCGGAAGCCCGAAGCGTACGTTCTCCGGCATTACTTCCACTTCATCGACTGTCCCAAAACCCTTCTCGCGCAGATACGCAACCACTTCAGAGACCAGAATCTCCGGCGCCGAGGCACCCGCCGTGACCGCAACGGTCGAAACGCCCTCCAGCCAAGCGGGCTGGATAGCGCTGAAGTTGTCGATCAGATGCGCGACCGTATTCAGGTTGCGCGAAACCTCCACCAGCCGGTTCGAGTTCGAGCTGTTCGTGGACCCCACCACCAACACCAGGTCCGCAGTATGCGCCACATTCTTCACCGCCACCTGGCGATTCTCGGTCGCGTAGCAGATGTCCTGCGAATGCGGCCCAACAATGTTCGGGAACTTCTCCTTGAGTGCTTGGATAATGTCTCGCGCCTCGTCGAGGCTCAAAGTAGTTTGTGTTAGATAGGCCACCCGGTTGGGATCAGGCACCTGGAGTGATGCCACCTCCTGCGCCGAGGAAACCACCTGTGTAACATCCGGGGCCTCCCCTAGCGTTCCTTCGATCTCGTCGTGGTCGCGATGTCCGATCAACACCAGCGAATATCCCTGTCGGGCAAACTTTACTGCCTCGACATGTACCTTGGTGACCAGCGGGCATGTCGCATCGATCACCTTCAGACCGCGCTCCTTGGAGCGCTGCCGCACCGCCGGGGACACTCCGTGCGCGGAATAAATAACCCGCATCCCCTCAGGCACATCATCGATGTCCTCGACGAAAATCGCGCCCTTCTCCGCTAACTCATTCACCACGAAGCTGTTGTGAACGATCTCCTTGCGGACGTAGATCGGCGCGCCAAAGGTCTCAAGCGCGATCCGAACGATGTCCACCGCGCGCACCACGCCGGCGCAGAAGCCACGTGGCTTCAGCAGCATGACGCGCTTGGTCGCATTCGGTTGATCGGTTCCAGGCTCAGCAGCAGGGGAGTCGATAAGGTAGGAAGTCACAACCCTTAGTATACCGGCACGGGGGCCGCTTGTCAGGCAAGACTGCACCATTTGCAGTGCTGATTCCCCCTCAGACGCCCGCGGCTTCGGCAAGCATCTGCTCGGCATGGCGCAGAGAGGTTTCCGATTTTTTTGCCCCGCTCAACATACGGGCTACTTCTTCCACGCGCTCAGAGGGCTCAAGACTCCGCACAGCTGTGCGTGTCCGGCCCTTCTCTTCTCGCTTCTCTACCACGAAATGCTGGGTAGCAAAGGCGGCGATCTGCGGCAGATGCGTGACACATAGCACCTGTTGCGAGCGGCTCAGCACCTTCAGCTTTTGGCCCACGGCCTCCGCGGCCCGGCCTCCGATGCCTATGTCGATCTCGTCAAAGACCAGTGTGCGTGGCAGCAGCGTCTTGCGTTTCCCTTTGCCCGCGCGTGCCGCACCTTCCTCCACACTGACTTTCAGTGCCAGCAGAACGCGGCTCATCTCGCCGCCAGAAGCAATCTGATCGAGCGCCTTGAGTGGCTCACCAGGATTGGTGGCGATGCGACAGGCGATCGCGTCCCAACCGTGGGCCGACCAGTCCGCTTCGTCTCTCTGCGCCTGCACTTCGACAGCGAAGCGTGCCTTCATTGCCAAGTCATTGATCTGCTGCTCTGCCATGCCGGCCAGCTTCTTCGCGGCGGCCGTGCGTGCCGCGGTCAGCACCTCCGCTTCGCTCCGATATTCTGCCGCCGCATCCGCAAGCTGCTTCCGCAAATCCGCCAGCACTGCGTCGCGGTTCTCAATCTCATTCAGCCTGGCGGCGACTTCCTGTCCGTAGGCAATCACCTCGGCAACGCTCGCCCCGTATTTGCGCTTCAGACGGTCCACCAAAGCGAGCCGGTCTTCAATCTCCGCCAACCGCTCGGGCGAGCCCTGAATTCCCTCACCGAAGCCTCGCACCGTTTCGGCAACGTCTTCGACCGTGGCGCGTGCCGATGCCAACTGTTGCGCGGCATCGCCAAAGCGCGGCTCATACCGCGCCAACTCCTCCAGGTGGCGCTCTGCGACACGCAGGGAGGCCTCCGCCGCATTGTTGCCGTCATAGAGCTGCTCATAGGCGCTCATCGCGGCTGCGTAGAGTTTCTCTGCGTTGTTGAGTACGCGCTTTTCTGTCTCGAGCTGCCCATCTTCCCCATCGCGCAGCGCGGCTGACTCGATCTCACGCGACTGGAAGCGCCACAGGTCGGCCATGCGGAGCCGCTCCTGCTCATCGCTCTCCAGGGATTGCAGCTTGTCTGCGCGTGCGCGCCACGCCACATAGGCCGCATGCACTACTTCGATCGAGATGCCGGCGAAGCGATCTAGCAGCAGTCGCTGCTGCGTGGGATCGAAGCCGGCGAGCGTCTCCGATTGCGCGTGGATCAAGGCCAGCTCCGGCGCGAGCAGCTTCAACACCGCCGCCGTGGCCGGCTGGCTGTTCACGAAGACGCGCCCCTTACCTGAGGCGGCGATCTCACGCCGTAGCAGGATTTCGCCGTCTCCCGCGTCAATGCCGTGTGCTTCCAGAATGCGCGCAGCCTCATCGGTGGCCTCAAACACGCAGGAGACGACCGCTCTCTCCGCGCCGTGTCGCACCACCTCGCTGGATGCCTTGCCTCCCAGCAGAAGCGCCAGCGCGTCCACCAGGATCGATTTGCCCGCGCCGGTCTCGCCAGTCAGCAGATTCAGCCCAGGGCCCAGTGCCGCTGTGGCGTGATCGATCACCGCATAGTTTTCCGCTCGCAACTCCAGCAACATAAGACTCGTCCGTGGCCGAGCATAGCAGAGGCAAGACAACCTGGCCGGCAGATGCTCTCCCCACTGCGCGACAGCGCGGAGTAGCCCTTTCGTTACTTGCAATCCCTATCCGCTGGGGTTGCTTCCTGCTACCCTTTCTAGGAGCCGCAGATGATAGCCCAACCGATTTTTTTTGCAATCCTATTGTTCTTTCAGGGCGACGACCAAGGCGCGCCAGTGCCGCCTCCGCACTCCAGCAGCAACGCCATCCTGGAGATGCTGCGGGCCAGCGGACCGATCGCCCTCACCGTCCTCGGACTTCTCGCCCTTGCCAGTCTCTTCTCCTGGGCCATCATTCTGGGCAAGTGGATTGGCTTTCGTCGCGCACGCAGCCAGAGTCGTGCCTTCCTGCGCGCCTTCCGCAAAGCAGCGCGCCTGCAGGAGATCGGCGCGATCTCGGAGCAGTACAAGCCGAGTCCGCTGGTCAATGTCTTCGACGAGGTCTATGAGACCTATCGCCGTCAGACCGGTGGCTATGGACCTCCGCGCAACATCACCGCACTCGAACGCACAGCGCAGTCGGCAGCGAGCGAAGCGCTCACCTTCATGGAACAGCGGCTGACCTGGCTGGCCACCATCGGCGCCATCTCTCCGTTCATCGGCCTCTTCGGTACCATCATGGGCATCGTGGATGCGTTCCACGGCCTGGGCACTGCGGGCGCCGCGACATTGCGCGCCGTTGCGCCTGGTGTGTCGGAAGCGCTCATCACCACCGCTGCCGGACTGGTGGTCGCCGTCCCCGCGGTGGTTGCCTACAACCAGTTCTCCGCGCGCATCCGCGAGTTCGGCTCCCGCATGGACGACTTTGCCCGCGAACTACTGAACAGTATGGAGGAGATCACGTTGCGGCCGCAGCAGGATCCTCTGGAACGTGAACGCAGCGAGCAGAGAGAGCCGCTGCGGGAGACCGGCCGTGGCGTTTACTAACGCGGGAGGCCGCACCCAGTCCTCGCTTGCGGACATCAACATTACGCCGCTGGTGGACGTGGTGCTGGTGCTGCTCGTCATCTTCATGCTCACCGCGCCCGTACTCCAGTCCGGCATCGATGTCGCCGTGCCCAAGACGCGCACCGTGCGCGAGGCCACCGAGCAGCACGAGGTCATCACCATCGATCGCGATCAGCGCGTCTTTCTGGGCGACCACCCGATCAATGTCAACGAAATCCCGCAGGCGCTGCACCATCCGGACCAGGACCCCACGAAACAGATCGTTTACCTCCGCGCCGATGAGCGTGTGCCCTTTGGCGCCTTTGCGTCGGTGATGGACGCGGTGAAGCAGGCCGGCATCACGAATGTTTCCATCGTGACCCAGCCGCTGACCAACGCGCCCGGTCAGAAATAGGAGCAAGAACGGGGATGCCGATCGATGTCGAGGAACGATACGAACGGCGCGCGCCGTTTGGCGTGCCCTTCGCAGAGTCCTTTGGCCTGCACCTTCTTGTGATTGGCGCGCTGGTGTCCTCGGTCTGGCTGCACAGCCGCATCCGCGGCAACGCGTGGGGACAGAACCTCGATGCAGGAGCCATCCAGGCGAACCTGGTATCGAATGCGCCCTCCATTCCCCTGCCCCAGATACAGAAGCCCACCGACAACGTGCTGGCTACCGAAAACCCCAGTCCTGCCCCCGCCATCGAAAAGCAGGAAACCCTGCCTGCACCGGACCTCAAGGCAATCCCGATCCCGGTAAAGCAGCCTCCGAAGAAAGAGCCGCCGCCAAAGAAGGAAGTCCAGCCGCAGCAGCAGCAAAAACATCCACAGCAGCAACAGCAGCCCAAAGACCGTGCGAACTTCGGCGAGCAGCAGGCCTCCAGCCTTCCGCGCTCCATGGCAACCCAGCAGCAACAGACGCCCGCAGCGCCTGTCTCCGTTACGGGCGGCGGCGGTTTCCGCTTTCCCTATTACGTCGCGATTATTCAACGCAAAACTCAGGAAAACTGGCTGAAGCAGGAGGTGGATCCCTCCACTCCCAGCGGCGCAAAGGCGTATATCTACTTCACCCTCTCGCGTGACGGTGCGCCCTCTGAGGTCAAGGTTGGCGAATCCAGCGGTTCCGCATCGCTCGACCAATCGTGTTTGCGAGCGGTGCAGCGTGTTGACAGTTACGGTCCCCTTCCGGCTGCATACACTGGCTCTACATTGCAGGTGTCTTATTATTGTGAATTCACAGGTCGCTGATGGAGATCAACCCCCAAGTGAAAATATCCAGGACGATGCCACGACTGCGGTCCTCCCTGTATCTCGCCCTCTCTACTTTGCTGCTTCTGCCATTGGCCCAGACCGCCCAGGCACAGGACTGGGTAAGAACCGGCTCCAACCTTGGGGTCGAGAAGATTCGGATGGCCACGGCTGATTTCAAGCCCAATTCTTCCGATCCTCAGACACCCGTCCTGAAGGCGACCTTCGACAACACCCTCTACAACGACCTAGGGAACGCCGGCTTCTTCGACATGGTCCCGAAGAGCATGGCGCCTCCGGCTACTCCGGCGACACCGGCAGAGGCGAACCTCGCGCAATGGTCGGCCGCGCCCGCCAATGCTGCGATGCTGGCGCTTGGCTCGCTCGCTGTGCAGGGCGGTCGCTTAAATGTCAGCGGCTTCCTGGTGGACGTCAAGGAAGCCGGTGCTCCGGCCATCGTCGGCAAGCAATATGGCGAAGTGGCCACGCAGGACAACGCGCGGCTGATCGCCCACAAGTTCGCCGACGAAATCATTCTTCGCCTCGGCGGCGGCGTGAACGGCATCGCCGAAACCAAAATCTACTTTGTCTCCTCGCGCTCGGGCGTGAAGGAGATCTGGGTCATGGACTACGACGGCCAGGGTGAACACGCGGTCACGCACCTGGGCGAGGTGTCGCTCTCGCCGCACGTGTCGCCGGACAACAGTCGCCTCGCCTTCGCGTCGCTAGGCAAATCCGGCTGGACGATCCGCATGTACTCGCTGGTGCTGGGCCGCATGGTCAGCTTCCCCTCGCCGGGCGGCACCACCATCTCTCCCGCATGGTCGGCGGACGGTGCCCATATCGCCCTCTCTTCGGACAGGTCCGGCGATCCCGAGATCTGGGTCTCCGATGCGGGCGGCGGCGGCGCTCATCGCGTAACCACCTTCCGCGGACCGGATGTCTCGCCCTGCTGGAATCCCAAGACCAACAATCAGCTCGCCTGGGTAAGCGGCCGCACAGGCCTGCCGCAGATTTACACCATGGAGTCCGACGGCGCGAATGTGCAGCGGCTGACGGATGGCGGCTACGCTACCTCGCCCTCCTGGTCGCCCAACGGACAGTTCCTTGTCTTCGCGTGGGACCGCAAGTACGGCCCGGGAGCTCCCGGCAGCCAGGACATCTACGTCATGGACATCGCCAGCAAGCGTTGGGTGCAGCTTACGCACGATGCCGGACGCAATGACTTCCCCTCCTGGGCGCCGGATGGACGGCATATCGTCTTTGAGCGGCAGATGGGACGCCAATCTGAGATATGGTCAATGCTGGCCGACGGTACACAGCAACACGCATTGACTCATGATGGAAATAACACCATGCCGGACTGGAGCTGGAAATAGGCGCGTGGGACAATTTGTGCTTCCGTGTACCCTGAAGAGCGGATCGCCTGCGCTAGCTTGCCGTCTTGTCGAAACGGGTACTGATACAAATTTCCGCGGCCTTCTCGATGCGGCCGCGCTAAAGTTTTTGATTGAGGAGAAGAGACCGTGAATTCGCTTCCCGTTCGTACCTGGAACATGCGCCGCCGTGCGGCTTCCTGCCTGGCTGTCCTTGTGATTGCAACATTTGTTGGGTGCGGCAAGAAACATGCTCCGCCCCCGCCCCCACCGCCCCCAGCCGCTGAGACGGGCGCCGCGCCCACGGCCACCATCACCGCGACGCCGGACAATATCAGCGCCGGGGATAAGGTGATCCTCACCTGGAAAACCACCGATGCGACCGATGTCTCGATCGACGGCATCGGCGCCGTACCCTCTTCCGGCACGCAGACCGTCTCCCCGACGGCAACCACCGACTATCACTTGGTCGCCCGCGGCCTCGGCGGCTCGACCGACGCGACGGCTCACGTAACCGTGGGCGGTGCGGGGACGAGCGGCGACCTCAGCGGCGAAACCGTGGATGACGCGACCTTCCACACCAACGTGACCGATATCTTCTTCGATTACGACAGCTACGACGTTAACCCGCAGTCGCAGACGGTCGTCTCCAAAGACGCGGCCTTTCTCGCGTCGCATCCCAAGCTGAAGATCGTCATCGGGGGCTACTGCGATGCGCGTGGCTCGACCGAGTACAACCTGGCTCTGGGCGAGAACCGTGCGAATGCAGCCAAGCAGGCGCTGGTAGCCGCCGGCGTCAACCCGGATCGTATCCGCACCGTCTCGTACGGCAAGGAGAAGCAGTTTTGCACCGAGGCGAACGAGCAGTGCTATCAGCAGAACCGGCGCGCAGGTTTCTCTGTCGACCGGTAATGTCGCCCGTGCCAAAATAGTTCTAGTGCCAAAGTAATCAAGGGGCAGCGTGACCAACCGGTTGCGCTGCCCCTTTCGCTGGGGCAAAGCGTCTAAAATGAACGAGAGTTTAAGGTTCTTTCGAGGCTTCACATGCGTAGATCGCTCATTCCCGCCGCCGTCGTCCTGTTGCTTTCCGTGACTTCCCTTCCACCGCGCGCCCACGCCGTGGCCAAAGAAATCATCGAGTTGCAGACCCAGGTCTCCCAGCTTCAAGACATGATCTCGCAGATGAAGCAGTCCAATGACGAGCGCATGGGGGTCCTGCTCCACATGGTGCAGCAGAACGCCGACAGCCTCTCGCGCATGACGAGCCAGGTGACGACGATGCAGCAGGCCATGTCCTCACAGAACGAGAACCAGCAGCTATCCGGCCAGATGCAGGCGCTCAATGACTCTGTGGACGAATTGAAGACGCGTATCGGAAAACTGGACGCGACCCTGCAGTCCATGCAGGCACAACTGCAGAATGTGCAGAACCCGCCAGCGAACGGACCAATGCAGCCAGCCGGCCCCGCCCCCACCGGTCCCGGCGGAATGGCGCAGAACGCTCCACCGGCAGGCAACCTGGCTCCGCAGCAACCCGCAGACAATGGCGGAGGTGCCCCGGCGCCTCCGTTGCAGCAGACCTACCAGGCCGCGTTGCGCGATTACAACTCCGCCAAATATGAGCTCTCAAACTCGGAGTTCAGCGATGTGATCAAGTACTACCCGCAGGACGATCTGGCGGGGAATGCGCACTTCTACATGGGCGAGATCGCCTACAGGCAGGGAAAGTATGCCCAGGCCGAAAAGCAGTACGACGTGGTACTGGAGCAGTTCGCCGGCAATCCGAAGGCGCCTGCGGCACAGTTGCGCAAGGGCGAATCGCTGCTGCAGTCCCAGCAGCGTGAGGCTGGTACACAGGAGCTGCGTTCTCTGATCCAGCGCTACCCGCAGACCCCGGAAGCCGCCGAGGCGCGCAGTAAACTCAACGGAATGGGCATCCGTATCAGTCCCAAACCCACTGCGTACCACCAGTAGCAAAGTCGGGCAGATACAACGGCAAGTCTGCACAGATCATCCCACCGCGAGCTATGACCAAACACCACGATAGCGACGAGCACAAAGGTGTCGTTGAAGAAGAATCTCCCCGGGCTACAACCAGCCATCCATCCCTCACCGGCCAACTCAGCCACCGTACTTCCGATACAGATGTGAAAGATAACGACAGCGACTACCCTGAACCTGGCGGCAGAGAGGAACACTCTGGCGAACCGGGCAGTTAATCCAGTGTCCTGATTTCGTCTCTTTAAGAGAGCGCGCGTTGTGGCAGGCGGCAGGCTTCCTTGTCTTCGAGAAATGCCGGATGAGTCAGGCCGCATCTCTTCAAGAGGAACTGAAGCGCAGTCGTCAGCACGCCTACTCCATAGACAACGCTGCGTTTGAAGTTGATCGAGGACGCATCGTCGAAATACTTCGTAGGGCAGGATATCTCGCCGATGCGGAAGCCGAAATACACTGCTTGGACGATCATCTGATTATCAAACACAAAATCGTCGGAGCAGCTCAATAGCGGAAGCCGCTCGATGACCGCGCGGCTCCAGGCGCGATAGCCGGTATGGTATTCGGATAACTTCTGTCCGATCAGGAGGTTTTGTATCAAGGTAAGAAAGCGATTGGATATGTACTTGTAGAGCGGCATACCGCCCTTGAGTGCACCGTTGCCGAGAATGCGTGAGGCCAGGACGCAGTCGTATTGGTCGTAGGCAATCATCGAGGCCATGGCTGTGACCAGCAGCGGTGTGTACTGATAATCAGGATGCAGCATGACGATGATGTCCGCGCCACGGGAAAGCGCGGCTTCGTAACACGTCTTCTGATTGCCGCCATATCCCCGATTTTTATCGTGCCGGATCACGTGGAGCCCGAGCTTACGGCCCAGTTCCGCAGTGTTATCCCAGCTTGCATCGTCGGTCAGGATGATATCGTCCACGATATCGCGCGGAATCTCATCCACTGTTCGTTCAATGGTCTTCTCGGCGTTGTATGCCGGAAGGACGACCGTAATCTTGCGGTTGTTGAGCATGGAACGCGAATAGATCCGAAGCACTTTGAGGATACAAGGATTCGCCGTGGGTGCGCGGGCAAGTCTCCTCCAGTGGGACGCTTGCGCATCTCAGCCACTGGATCGAGCGGCGTTCGCGATCGAGCTATCGGATGCCTAGCGCAGCCTCTGCATAACGTCGTCCAAAACAGATTTCGGGGGCCGCACGCGAGACTCGGGCAGCGTCCCAAGCGGCTCATCGACCAGATTCAGCAGGTCGGTGAAGCTGGGCTTCTGCGTATCCACGTAGAAGACGCCGGTGAGGATTTCGCCCTTCTGCTGCGCCTCCATCAGCGACCGGACAGCAAGAATGCGATCGGTCGGATTGTAATCCTGATGCAGTTTACGCAGGCGCAGATGTGAGCCGTCATGCATTTCGACGTCGTAGGTCGAGCCCGCGTCGTAGTCCACGGTGATGTCTTCGAAGTGCGGCACGAAGCCGACCTCGGAGATGGCCTCCTCATGCTCCTGCATGTACTTGTAGCTCTTGGTCGAGCCCTCATGATCGTTGAAGGTAACGCAGGGCGAGATCACATCCAGCAGCACTGTTCCCTTGTGCGCGATGGCGGCCTTTATCATGGCCAGTAGCTGTCGTTTGTCGCCCGAGAAAGAGCGTCCGACAAATGTCGCGCCGAGCTCGATGGCCAATGTGCAGGTGTCGATCGGTGGCAGGTCGTTGATCACGCCGGTTTTCAGCTTGGAGCCGATATCGGCTGTGGCGGAGAACTGGCCCTTGGTCAGGCCGTACACTCCGTTGTTCTCGATGATGTAAATCATCGGCAGATTGCGCCGCAGCAAGTGGACGAACTGTCCCATGCCGATGGAGACGGTATCTCCATCGCCCGAGACGCCGATGGCCTTCATCGTGTGATTGCCCAGCAGCGCGCCGGTGGCCACCGCAGGCATGCGTCCGTGCACGCTGTTGAAGCCGTGTGAGCGGCTCATGAAGAAGGCCGGGCTCTTCGACGAGCAGCCGATGCCGGAGAGCTTCATCACGCGCTCAGGCTTCAGGCCCATCTCATAAAAGGCATCGATGATCCGTTCGGATATAGCGTTGTGTCCGCAGCCAGCGCACAGGTTGGTCTTACCGCCGCGATACTCAAGGATGGGCAGACCGAGCCGGTTGGTCTTCGGAGCTGGCTTCGGTGCCGGAGCTGTAGGTGTGGTGGCCATAGTTAGATCCCCTCCTGTATAACCAATTCGTCGGTCACGCTGCGCGCATCGATCGGCAGCCCGTTGTAGTGCCGCACACTGCGCAGTTTCGTTGCATCCTCGGGCGGCAGGTCGAGTTTGAGCAGGCTCAGCATCTGCGCATCGCGGTTCTGCTCGATGACGTAGACCCGATCGTGCGCCGCGACGAACTCGTGGATCTCGCGTGTGAACGGATAGGCGCGGATGCGCAAGTAGTCGGTCTCGAGCTTGTACTCGACCTGGAGCTGTTCCCGGCTTTCTGTCACTGCGAAATCTGTCGTGCCGTAGGCGATGAGCCCGATCTTCGATGTGCCGTTCGCCACCGTCACCGGCGTGGGCACCATCTTGCGGGCGGTATCGAACTTGCGCGCCAGCCGCTCCATCACCTGCTGGTACTCGTCCGGACGTTCGGTGTAAAGAGCCCGCTCGTTGTGGCCGCTACCGCGCGTGAAGAATGCAGCCTGCGGATGATCCGTGCCGGGCAACGTGCGATAGCCAATGGCGTCGCCATCGACATCCTTGTAACGTGCGAAGCCACCAAGACGCGTCAGATCGTCCGCGCTCAGCACCTTACCTCGCTGCATGGGCTTTTCCGGATGGTTGAAGGGCTCGGTCATCCAGTTGTTCATTCCGAGATCGAGATCGGACAGCACGAAGATCGGCGTCTGCAGTTGTTCGGCAAGATCGAAGGCCTCGACACTCATGTCGAAGCATTCCTTTACGGAACCGGGGAGCAGCATGACGTGGCGCGTGTCGCCGTGCGACAGATATGCAACCGACAGAATGTCACCCTGCGCGGTCCGCGTCGGCATTCCGGTGGAAGGGCCAACGCGCTGGATGTCAAAGATGACCGCCGGAATCTCGGCGAAGTAGCCAAGGCCGGCGAACTCCGACATCAGCGAAATACCTGGGCCTGAAGTTGCGGTCATGGAACGTGCGCCGGTCCATGCCGCGCCAAGCACCATGCCGACCGCAGCGAGCTCATCTTCCGCCTGCACCACCGCGAAGGTCGCCTTGCCACTCGGCTCGACACGATACTTCTTCAGCAGGTCGATCAGACTTTCGATCACAGACGACGATGGCGTGATGGGATACCAGGTGACGACGGTGACGCCGGCGAACATGCAGCCCAGCGCTGCAGCAGCATTGCCCTCGATGATGATCTTGCCGTCGTTCGCGTGCATGCGCTCCACGCGGAAGGGATCCTGCTTGATCAACGAAGCTTTCGCATAGTCGTAGCCTGCCTGCACCGCGGCCCAGTTCAGGTCGGCAGCCTTCTGCTTCTTCGCAAATTGGCGGCGCACCGCAGCCTCGACCGTAGCCAGGTCCATCTGCAGAAGCTCGGCCACCACGCCGACGTACACCATGTTCTTGACCAGCTTGCGCAGCTTCGCCTCGGGACAGACGGCAGCTGTAATCTTATCGAAGGGCACCGGATAGCAGACCACGTCGTCGCGATACTGCTTCAGGTTTGCGCTCTCGTCATAGATCGCGATGCCGCCGGCGGGTAGCGAGAGCATGTCATCCTTCGCAGTTTCGGCGTTCATCGCGACCAGGATGTCGATCTCTTTCTTGCGTGCAACATAGCCGTGCTTGCTGGCGCGAATCGTATACCAGGTGGGCAGGCCGGCGATGTTGGAGGGAAAGAGATTCTTGCCGCTGATGGGGACACCCATCGCGAAGATGCTCTTCAGCAGGACATTGTTTGCCGACTGCGAGCCGGAGCCATTGACAGTAGCTACCTGAATGCTGAAGTCGTTGACTATCTCACCGGATTGCCCGGCTGCTGCAGCGCGTGGCTGCTCTGCTTTCAGGGCCACATCACCTGTTGCCATCGAGCGAATTCCCTTCTAGAACGCCAGATTCGGGTGGGGCTGGAGCGTGCATCTACGAGGATGCCAGGAGTGGGTGCCACGCCACCGCCGCCATCTTGTAAGTATAAGGCAGCGTCGTCCAACCGGCTCACCCGGGATGGGTTAACTGCGCTGGCTCACGTCTGAGTGGGCCCCGCACAGCACTGAACGGTGCGGCGCCGAAATCTCGCGAGGCTGCGCTGCGTCAGTGACGAATGTCGGCCAGCAGACGATCGGCCTCATCCCGCTTGGCGGCTGTCAGCGGCAGCAACGGCAGGCGCGGCGACCCGCCATAATAGCCATTCAGATCGCACGCATACTTCACACCTGGGATACCCATGCCGCCGCAGACCGCATCCGCTGCCTCGACGATCCGCTGCTGCTTCTCCTGCGCCAGGACCGTGTCGCGGTCCTTCCACGCCATGTAGATCTCCGCGCAGGCCTGCGGCGCGAAGGCGGCCATCGCCAGCACGCCGCCGGTAGCGCCCGCCGCGAGCGACGGCAGCAGCGTCTGCGCCGACCCGCAGAGCACCTGGAAGCCTACCTCGCGCGTGCGTATCTTGAACGCGGGTGGAGGAGGTGCGGCGTAGCCAACGCCCGCCATCACGGCCTCTGCTGGCATCAGCGCCGCTGCCAGGCCGGCGGCCTCCGCCTGTGCATTCAACATGCGCCTCGTAACCGGGGCAAATGTTGCTGTCACTGCAATGTTGCGGCGAGGCGCGGAAGCTGTGGCGGCAACGATAGCCACGATCCGCTCCGGCTTGCCGCTCGAATCCTTGACACCGCAGATGTTCGGATGTCCGGAAAGCTCGCCGATGACTTCTACGGGCAGTTCGTAAGCTGTATACGCGGGAATGTTGTAGAGCAGGACGGGCAGAGACGATGCGTCAGCGACCATCCGGTAATAGTTCAGCACCACTGCTGGTTTCATTTGCGGACGGAAAAAGTGCGGTGTGCGGACAAGCGCCACGTCATAGTCGAGCGATGCGGCATGCTCGACGCGCTTCAGCGTCTCGATCAGGCTCTCGTGGCCGACACCGGCGATGAGCAGGCGATTGTCAGCGGCTGCATCCCTGGCAACGCGCAGCGCCTCGCGCGTCTCTTCGTCGTTCAGCATCACAGCTTCGCCGGTTGAGCCCAGCACGACAACCCCGGCGAGCGGCGCACGGCAGTAGCGCTCGACGTTGCGCTCCATGTGGTGCCACTGCGGACGGCCGTCCGGCTGAAACGGCGTCGGGATGGCGGCGAAAACTCCCTCAAGCAGCATGGCTCTTCCTTTTGTTATCGCGTTGCCAGCGCACGCGCCGCGTGCAGTTGCTGGAGCGCCTCTACATGGATGGTCTCCCGCTGCAGTGCCGCGATGCCTTCCGCAGCAGCACGCGCTGCGGCCATGGTAGTGATGGTCGGAATGCGCTGCTGCACTGCCGCACGGCGGATCGCCTTCTCGTCGAAAAATGTGTCCTGCCCCTGCGGCGTGTTGATGATGAGGTGAATTGCGTCGCCCTTGATGAGGTCGACGATGTTCGGCCGCCCTTCCTTCACCTTGTAGACGCGCTCGACAGACAGGCCGGCGCGCTCCAGCACATCGGCTGTGCCGTGCGTGGCTACCAGGCGGAATCCCAGATGCACATACTCGCGGACCAATGCGACTAGGCCGTCTTTGTCCCGGTCATTCACGCTGAAAAAGACGGTTCCCCGCAATGGCAGCCGTTGACCCGCGGCAAGCTGCGCCTTGGCGAAGGCCTCGCCGAAGTTATCGGCAACGCCCATCACCTCGCCGGTCGAGCGCATCTCCGGGCCTAGAACGGTATCCACGCCGGGGAACTTGTTCCAAGGGAAGACCGGCGACTTGACATAAAAGTACGTGCCGGTGTCGAGGTCCTGCGCATCGCGCACCTGCTCCGGCAGAAGTTCCGCGAGTGTGCGGCCGGTCATGATGCGCGAAGCGATCTTCGCCAGCGCTACGCCGGTCGCTTTCGAGACGTATGGCACGGTACGCGAGGCACGCGGGTTCACCTCGATAACGAAGACGCGGTCACGCTCACCCTTCTGCCTGCTGCGCTGGATGGCGAACTGCAGGTTTACCAGTCCTCGCACGTTAAGCGCGAGGGCAAGCTGCCGCGTGTAGTCGCGCAGTGTCGCACACGTCTCGGGAGCAAGATCGACAGCAGGCAACACGCAGGAGGAGTCGCCGGAGTGGATACCGGCCTCCTCGATGTGCTGCATGATGCCGGCGATGATAACGTCCTTGCCATCGCAGAGCGCGTCGACATCCACTTCGACTGCGGCTTCGAGGAAGTGATCGATCAGCACCGGCCGTGCCTGCGAGTATTCGACTGCCTCTGCCATATATCGCCGCACCGCGGCATCGTCATAAGCAATCACCATGGCGCGGCCACCCAGTACATAGCTGGGGCGCACCAGGACGGGATACCCGACGCGTTCCGCGCCCGCGAGCGCCTCTTCGACGCTGGTGGCCATCGCACCGGGCGGCTGCGGGATGTTGAGCCGCTCCAGCAGCGCGCCAAATTGCTTGCGGTCCTCGGCCAGGTCGATCGACTCTGGGGACGTGCCGAGGATCTTTACTCCAGCCTTCTTCAGCGGCAACGCAAGATTGAGCGGCGTTTGCCCGCCAAACTGTACGATCATGCCCACATCTGCACCGCCCGCGCTCTCGCGTTCGTATATGGCCAGGACATCCTCGAGGGTCAGCGGCTCGAAGTAGAGCCGGTCGCTGGTGTCGTAGTCGGTGGAGACGGTCTCCGGATTGCAGTTCACCATCACCGTTTCGTAGTCATCTTCCTTCAGCGCGAAGGCGGCGTGGCAGCAGCAGTAGTCGAATTCAATTCCCTGCCCAATGCGGTTGGGGCCGGAGCCGAGAATGATGACCTTGCGCCGGGGGGTAGGTGGCGCCTCGTCTTCTTCGTCGTAGGTCGAGTAAAGATACGGAGTCTCACTCTCGAACTCAGCCGCGCAGGTATCCACGAGTTTGAAGACCGGTTTGACGCCGTGGCGATAGCGCAGATCGCGCACCTCATCGGCGCCGGTGCCTGCATCGAGGTGCCAGACTTCGGCGATGCGGGCATCCGAGATGCCCATGCGCTTGGCCTTGCGCAGCATGCTCGCGCTCACCGTCTCGGGTTTTGTGGTGCCGAGCAGCCCGATGGTGTCCGTGATTTCTTTGAGCTGGTAGAGAAACCACGGGTCCATCGCGGTGATGCGGGCGACCTCGCGCACCGTCATGCCGGTGCGGAAGGCGTATCGGATGTAATCCAGACGCTGCGGCTGCGGAGTCACTAGGCGCTGGATCAGGCGGCGCGGTTCGATGGTTTCCGAGCCAACCCGCCTGCCCGTTTCGAGCGAGCGCAGTGCCTTCATCATCGCTTCCTTGAAGGTGCGGCCGATCGCCATCACCTCGCCGACTGATTTCATCTGCGGCCCCAGTGTTTCGTCCGCACCGGGAAACTTCTCAAACTGCCACTTCGGCACCTTGACGACGACGTAATCAATCGTCGGCTCGAAGCAGGCCGGTGTCTTGCGCGTGATGTCATTGGGAATTTCGTCGAGCGTGTAGCCGACGGCGAGCTTCGCCGCGATCTTCGCAATCGGAAAACCTGTGGCCTTCGAGGCGAGCGCCGACGAGCGAGAGACGCGCGGATTCATCTCGATAATAGTCATGCGGCCGGTCTGCGGATGGACCGCGAACTGCACATTCGATCCACCGGTCTCGACACCGATCTCGCGCATGACACGCATGGCCGCGTCACGCATCCTTTGATACTCGCGGTCGGTAAGCGTCTGGGCAGGGGCCACCGTAATGGAGTCGCCGGTGTGGACCCCCATCGGGTCCATATTCTCGATCGAGCAGATGATGATGACGTTGTCCGCGAGATCGCGCATCACCTCCAGCTCATACTCCTTCCAACCAAGCACCGATTCCTCGATCAGGCACTCGTGTACGGGTGACAGGTCGAGGCCGCGTGAGAGGATCTCCATCAGCTCTTCGCGGTTGTAGGCGATGCCGCCGCCCGATCCGCCGAGCGTAAACGACGGACGGATCACAACCGGAAAGCCAATCTTCGACGAAAAATCCATGCCGTCGCGCAGGTTGTTCACCAGCGAGGAGCGCGGCATATCGAGCCCGATCTTCTGCATCGCATCTTTGAAGAGCAGGCGGTCTTCCGCCTTCTTGATGGCGTCGAGCTTTGCACCGATCAGCTCGACATCGTACTTCTCGAGAATGCCGGCGTCCGCCAGATCGACTGCAAGGTTCAAAGCAGTCTGTCCGCCGACGGTCGGCAGCAGCGCGAACTTGCCTTTGCGCCTGCCATCGATGCCAGTCATCATCGCCGCTTCCAGGCGGATGATCTCTTCCACGTACTCGCGTGTCAGCGGCTCGATGTATGTGCGATCGGCGAGCTCGGGATCGGTCATGATGGTGGCCGGGTTGGAATTCACCAGCACGACTTCGTAGCCGTCCGCGCGCAGCGCCTTCACTGCCTGGGTGCCGGAATAATCGAACTCCGCCGACTGGCCAATCACGATGGGACCGGAGCCAATCACCAGGATCTTCTGGATGTCATTTCTGCGTGGCATCTATCTCTCTTACTCTCTTACTGCCCCTGCTTGCCGACGAGGCCGGCGAAATCAAAGTCGTTCCATGTGCGATATAAGCGCTCACCTGCGATGAAGTCCTGGTCCTCAGGAGTCAGATGGGGACGGCCCATCGGATGCCCCTGCCGATCGGTGAAGCGGCCCGAGCCCTGAAGGCTCTGCTGGTGTCCTGCGGTTGCCAGCGTGTGAATGTAAATCCAACGCTGGTTTGGCTCCGAGTCACCCGGCGTGTATTTGCTCTCCGAGCGGATGACTTTGCCGCTGACATCGAGGCAGACAACCACGTCGCGATTGAATTCCCCCTCGTGGTTCCACTGATACACGGCGCGCGGACGATCTTTGAGCTTCCAAACCATCGCGATCCCTTCGATATCGCCCTCACGCTCGCGAAGCTGTTCACGCAAGTCTTCCGTGATGTACCAGCCTCCACGGTCATACAGCTCGATCGGACGCGGCGGCGTCGCAGCGAGGCACCGCGACACATAATTCAACGCTGACTTGTCCGGCGGCCCGTAGCGTAGACCGGTGCCGGAGCCTGACACTTGTGCTGCCGCCAAGGTCAAACCGCCTGCCGCCAGCGAAACCACCGCCGCACCTGCCAGCAGGCAATGCAAGCGCCCGTTCACCGCTTCGACTCCTCCATCATCTTGCGGAAGTCGCGAAAGAGATAATGCGAATCATGCGGGCCGGGGCTGGCTTCCGGGTGGTACTGCACGCTGAACAGCGGCAGCGAGCGATGCCGCAGCCCTTCGAGCGTGTTGTCATTCAGGTCGACGTGGGTCAAGTCGACCTCGCTCTGCTGGAGCGAATCCGGATCAATGGCGAAGTTGTGGTTGTGCGCCGTGATCTCGATCTTCCCGGTACCCGTCTGCCGTACCGGATGATTGCCGCCATGATGGCCGAACTTCAGCTTGTAGCTCTTGCCGCCGAGCGCGAGGCCGATCAACTGATGACCCAGGCAGATGCCGAAGATCGGCTTCTTCCCTGCCAGCCTGCGGATATTCTCCTGTGCATAGTGGAGTGGCTCGGGATCGCCAGGCCCGTTCGAGAGGAAGATGCCGTCCGGCTTCAGCGCGAGTACGTCCTCGGCCGAAGTCTTCGCGGGAACTACGGTGACACGGGCTCCTTCGCGCGTCAGCATCCGTAGAATGTTGTGCTTGATGCCGTAGTCGTAAGCCACCACATGAAGATTTTCTGCGGGTGCATCGGGCATCAGCCCAGGCACATCGTTGCCCGCATGCTCGCGGCTCCAGTCGTACGACTCCTTGGTCGAGACGACGCTTGCGAGGTCGCAACCGTCCATCCTGGGCTGAGCCTTAGCCTTGGCCACGAGGGCGTCGGTGCTGATCTCTTTAGTCGAGATGACGCCGCGCATCGCGCCATAAGTGCGCAGATGCCGCACCAGGGCGCGCGTGTCAATCTCGGAAATGACCGGCACGCCGTGGCGCTCCAGGTATTCATCCGCAACCTGCTCCGAGCGCCAGTTCGAGCTGACGGGAGAGAACTCCCGTGTCACCAGGCCTTCGATGTACGGTTTCTGCGCCTCGGCATCGGACGCGTTCGTGCCATAATTGCCGATCTGAGGATTCGTAAGGACGACGATCTGGCCGGCGTAGGAAGGATCGGTGAAGATCTCCTGGTAGCCCGTCAGAGATGTGTTGAAGACTACTTCGCCTGCGCGCTCACCGCCCGCGCCGTGGCTCTCACCGCGGAAGATGCGCCCGTCTTCGAGCGCAAGGATGGCCTGCATCGCTGCTCCATAGGGTGGATTCAATCGATGTTAGCAGGTTTCGGAGTTGGCGTCCGGGCGGAGGCACTCGCGCGCGC
This sequence comes from Acidobacteriaceae bacterium, assembly GCA_030838385.1. GTDB lineage: Bacteria > Acidobacteriota > Terriglobia > Terriglobales > Acidobacteriaceae > KBS-83. Next base: position 7,112 of record JAUTWX010000531.1, on the reverse strand, counting down.
GCTGTGCCGGCGGCCTCCGATGGATGCCGCTTGTGAGTCATCGCTGGTCTGGCTGAAAACTCTGCACGATCGCTGCGCGCAGTGATAGTGCAGAGGATGCTATTCGACAACGTGCATTGTTTCGGTTGGCCAGTAGACGAACGCTGCCTTGCCGTAGATGAAGCTGCGATCCACAGGACCGAAATCGCGGCTGTCGCTCGATATCGAGCGATGGTCGCCCATCACGTAGTAGCAATGCGGAGGCAGCATGACAGGCGATACCGAGCGCATGTCGCGAAAACGCTGCGGCACGTACGGTTCCGGGATGCGCTTGCCGTTCACGTAGACTCGGCCCTCGTCGACCTCCAGACGATCGCCGGGCAGCGCGATGACGCGCTTGATATAGCTCTTCGAGGGATCGCGCGGGTAGTAAAAGACCACGACATCGCCACGGCTGATGTCTTCAAAGTGATAGGCAAACTTGTTGATGAAGATGCGGTCCTGGTCGTGGAGGCGCGGCAGCATGCTGGTGCCTTCGACACGCACCGGCTGGTAGAGAAAGGTGATGACGAAAAACGCCACCGCGAGCGAGACTAGAATATCGCGTGTCCAGACAACGACGGCACGACGTCGCTTGCGACGCGCCGCTACGTCGAGCGGATGCGGTCCCAGCGAATGCTCTTCCTGATTCTCCATCAATTGCAACCGAGGCTACCGGGTGGACAGACGATGTGCGCAGGCTTCGCGAGTGGCTGCGGCTGCCCCCCACTAGGAATGTACTGCGGATTTCCGCGCACGTCATTAATTCCGTCCAGTTGCGAGGCCTGCAGCTCCAGCGGGCGCTGCATCACCATCTCCAGGCTGGTGCCCTCAGGTACGACGACCTCGTCACCGCGCGTGAGGAGCGTATAGATCAATCCACCGGCCACGCCGCCGAGACCGCCGATCGCTGCCCCGGTACCCGGACTTCCGCTCGCCGCACCTCCGATGACACCGCCGGTGGCGCCGATCATTCCCCCCTTTGCGATGTTGCCGGCGTCCTTGCCCTTGTTACTGGCCTGTTCGATAGTGCCTTCATTGCCCTTGACCGAGGGACCGCCGGAGCCGGGCAGATTGTTCACCGTTCCGGGAATGGCGACGACCTGCCCATTGGGAAAGATCATGGTGGTGAAGTGCATAAGCAGCTTGGCGCGTCCCTTGATGCGGCCGGGCCGTTCCACCTTGTCCACGACGCCCTGCACGTAGACGCCTGACGGGATCAGGACGTGGGATCCGACGATCACGGGGAAGGTCGAAATCAGGTAAACGCCATCGCCGAGACGTGCCGTCTTGGTGTTGACGCCGCTCTTCAGCGATAACAGGACCTTCGTTCCGGCCGGAACAGTGTATGTGTTGCCGTTCAGCGCGGTTTCGGCCGCGGCCAGACCGCCTGACGCCGGAAAATCAGAGTGTTGCGTCGGCGGTGGTGGTGTCGGGGGCGCCTGTTGTGCCGTCAACGCAGAGGGAGCCGCAAGCAGCGTGCTGCACATCAGCCAGGTAGCGGCTTTGGTCAGTTTCATCAAATCTGGTACCTATCTTCGTTATAGACGGAGCCGGAACATCATGGATAGCGATTTCCGTTCCTCGGTAACCCGCCCGGCATGGCAACATCGTTACGAAAGAGAATCGGAGCCCACGGGTTCATGCCGGTTAAGGGAGTGGAGTTGACTCAACCCATAAGATGCGCTTTTCCCGTCACGACAGCCCTGCTGGAGAAGGCCGTTCGCGATCGCGTTTTTCCAGGATGCGCATTCGCAGTCCTCGACACAGGGAACGCGCAGACTGCGGAACAATCCGCGCACGCCGTCGGACGCTTCACCTACGCGCCGGACTCGTCGCGCGTCGAGCCGGGCACCATCTTCGATCTTGCCAGCCTGACTAAGGTGCTGGCAACCACGGCAGCCATCATGCGGCTTTACGACCGTGGACAACTTGCGCTTGGCGCCCCATTAACAGAGTGGCTGCCGGAGTTCGCGGCCGCCGATGGATCCGACACTCGACGGTCCGGCGTCACCCTGCGCATGCTACTGGATCACTCTTCAGGTCTTCCCGGTTATGCACGTCTTTTCGAATCGGCAAACGATCGCCTTGCGATGATCGACGCATGTCTTCGCCAGCCTCTGACTGCCGATCCAGGCGCACGGGCTGAGTACTCCGACATTGGATTCATGATTCTCGGATACTTGGTCGAAAAGATCGCAGGCGAGCGGCTCGACTCCTTCTGCCAGCGCGAAATCTTCGCGCCTCTGGGCATGCGCACAACTCGTTTCTGTCCTGAGCAGGAACTGCGCGCATCGATCCCGCCCACTGAGGACGACCGCCACTTCCGGCATCGAATCATCCAAGGTGAAGTGCATGATGAAAACGCTTTCGTGATGGGTGGTGTTGCGGGACACGCCGGTGTTTTCTCCAATGCCGTGGATCTTCTGCGTTTTGCCAGAGGCGTCCTCGCCAACGGCGTGACACCGTCGGGTACGCAATTGTTCGCCGCCCAAACGGTCGCGCACTTCGCGGAGCGCGCGCACCAACCGCCCGGTACATCACGCGCCCTCGGCTGGGATACGCCGTCCGTGCCGTCATCTTCAGGAAGTCTCTTCTCCGCGCGGTCGATCGGCCATCTCGGATTCACCGGGACTTCCCTCTGGATCGATCTGGAGGCGGGCATTGCCGTCACTCTGCTGACAAACCGCACCTGGCCGAATCGCTCGAACCAGGCGATTCGCGACCTGCGGCCGCGCTTCCACGACGCTCTCCGGCGCGAGCTTGCTGCCGATCACAAAAACTGATCGCGCCATGCTGGCGCACTTCGAGGTCACAATTCCGTAACCTCGCGGCGCATTTTCTTCGATGCTTGTTTTGACAGGGGCGGTAAAATAGAAGTAGGGACGTTTCCGACAACTAACATGGCTACCTTGACCCCCGCAACCCGCATGAGCAATACCGTAGAGGACGAGGCAATCCAGACTCCCACGGAGCATGAGCTGCACGAACTGATGACGGAGAGTGTGAACTCTGCGTCGCATGGGTTCGATACCAAATCGGCGCTCGAGATTGCACGCATCATCAATCACGAAGACAGCAAGATTGCTGGCGCCGTGAAGAAAGCGCTGCCGGAGATCGCATTGGTGATCGATGCCGTGGCGCGCGCTCTGCGCGACGGCGGCCGATTGATTTATGTCGCCGCCGGATCGAGCGGCCGCATCGCTGCGCTCGACGCCTCCGAATGCCCCCCTGCCTACTCCACTTCACCGCAGTCGGTGCAGTACATCGTGGCCGGCGGCCCCAAGGCTGTTGCCTCCGCGGTGGAGGTGAATGAGGATTCGCCCGAACTGGGTCAGCGCGACATCGCACGCCGTCGCCCTACACGCAAGGATGTCGTGATTGGTCTCTCGGCTTCTGGCCGGACGCCCTATGTTGTCGGCGCGGTGGAATACGCACGCAGCCGGGGAGCCCACACTGCGGCCATCACCTGCAATCAGAACACCGCCCTCGCTGCAGCCGCGGAGATCGCAATCGTCGCTGAGGTGGGGCCGGAGGTAATCTCCGGATCCACCCGCATGAAGGCGGCTACAGCGCAGAAGATGATCACCAACATGATCACCACGGGCGCCATGACGCGTCTTGGCTACGTCTACGAAAACATGATGGTGAATGTGCACATGCACAACGCCAAGCTTGTGGAGCGCGGCATTGGAGTGTTGATGCGAGCATGCAACATCGACCGCGAGACCGCCGTCCAAACCATTAAGTCCGCCGGGAAAAGCGTCCCGATTGCCCTGGTGATGTTGAAAGCCGGTGTCGACAAGCCGGAGGCTGTGCGACGTCTCGCCAAGTCGGATGGCAACGTTCGGCTGGCAATTGAGGACACCGTCCTCGAGTTGTAGAGGCAGCCTGAAAGGCCCTGCCTGGGTGGATGCACCGGGCCGATACTACTCCGATACGCCCGGCTACAACTTCCGTCCATTCCTGGATGGAGGCTGTTTGACTCAAGCGCTGCCCACCGTACACTGAGGGGACTTGAAGCAGGAGTCCCCAGATTCATGGAAAAGTTCGTCATCCGCGGCGGTAATCCGCTGCTCGGTTCCATCCGCGTCTCCGGCGCGAAGAACTCCGCCCTTCCCTGCATGGCTGCCGCCATCCTTACGGAAGACGAGGTTGTCCTTGAGAACATCCCGCAGGTCCGCGACATCGAGACAGAACGCAAGCTCCTCGTCTCCATGGGCGCCGAGGTAGAGCTCGGCTACGGCCGCGCCCAACATCGCACCTCCATCTCCTGTCGCGTGCTTTCGGACCCCGTTGCGAAATACGAAATCGTCAAGACCATGCGCGCTTCCTCGCTTGTCCTGGGACCGCTCATCGCCCGCACCGGTCTGGCCCGTGTGGCTATGCCCGGCGGATGCGCGATCGGTGGCCGCCCCATCGATCTGCATATCAAGGGGCTCGAAGCGATGGGTGCCGCGATTACCCAGGAGCACGGCTATCTGGAAGCGCGGACGGAGCGGCTGAAGGGCGCGAACATCCTGTTCGACAAGATTACCGTGACCGGCACGGAAGATTTGCTGATGGCAGCGGTGCTTGCGGACGGCGAGACCGTGATGGAGAACTGCGCGCGAGAGCCGGAGGTGACCGATCTGGCTGCGATGCTGGTCTCTATGGGCGCAAAGATCGAGGGCGTCGGTTCGAGCGTGATTCGCGTGCGCGGTGTCGACAAGCTGCATGGCACACGTCATCGCATCAATCCGGACCGCATCGAGGCCGGCACATTCCTGGTAGCCGGCGCAATCACAGGCGGCGACCTTCGCGTGACGCAGTGCAATCCGGCGCACCTGAGCTCCGTCATCGCCAAGCTGCAGGAATGCGGTGTGCGTCTGGACATCGAGGGCGACTCCATCCGAGTTCGCAGCGAAGGCAACCTGCGCAGTGCTGATATTTCTACCGAAGAGTACCCCGGCTTCCCGACCGATATGCAGGCGCAGTACATGGCGCTGGCGACGCAGGCAGAGGGCACTGCCGTCGTCGTCGAGAACATCTTTGAGAACCGTTTCATGCACGTGCAGGAGCTGGCGCGCATGGGCGCGAATATCAAGGTGGACGGTCGCACCGCCACCATACGCGGCAAATCCCCGCTTTCCTCGGCGGCGGTGATGTGTTCGGACCTGCGCGCATCGGCTTCGCTGGTCCTTGCGGCCATGGTTGCCGAGGGTGAGACGATTCTCGATCGCGTCTACCACATCGACCGCGGCTACGAACGCATTGAGGAAAAGCTGCGCGGAGTCGGCGCAGAGATCCGCAGGCTGGGAAACATCTTCGCGAGCAAGCCATCCGCCTAACGTCTAAGTAAGGAGATCGCTTTCCGCCCGCGCGCTCGCCGGAACGTATAGCAGCCAAATCCCAATGAGAAGCAAGCCCGGACTGAGATAGATCAGGTTCATCAGCGGAAAAAGATCAGGATTGACGATCCTGTCGACAATGAAGAAGGGCAGCGTTACCAGTGTCAGAGCGCAGCCCAGGATCAGCAGCACACGTCGGAGATTGAGATGCACAAAGAAGCTCGTGGACGCGATCAAGAGACCGGATGCAAATGTAAGTATTGCTGGATGCAGCCAAGCCGGCAGGAGTGAATAAGCGTTGCTGCCGGCGTTGAATGGCATGAAATGTGTTGGATCACGGAAGTACACCGGAAGAATCACGCAAAACTCGGCAATCAGAGTAAGCCCGACAGTTCGTATAGCAACCCAGCGGTTGGACGACTGCAACGCATACGCGAACAGGCACGGATAGACGAGAGAATAGATCGGGCGGGAAGCCAAAGCGATTCCAAGGAACAATGGCCACATCCAAACGCTCCAACCAGCTTGATCTTTCTTCAGCGAACGAAAGACCGCAGTAAGGATCACGATCACGTAGACGAGATTCGTGAAAAACTCGCCGCCGGTTACAAAATCCTGCATGATGCAGGGACTCAGCAAGACGAATACATAAACGTACCAAACCTCGATCCAACTCCTGCCGATAAAGCGATAGATCCAGTAGAGAAAAATGGCAAGCCAGAGAAGATTCTGCAGGCCAACCTGGCCGATCAGATAAAACGGCGATGCGAGGAGAAGGGCTCCTGGCATCGGAGTGATCGGGTGATGCAGAAATGTCAACTCCCGATAGGGAAAATGTCCTGAGAAAAGAGCGTGTGATGCAACTTGAATCGCATTCTCCCGGTCAGATCCCGGTCCGAATACGTGCCTTTGACTCATCGGGTGCAAAACAAAATATGCCGCCGCGACCAAGAGCCAACATCCCGCCAGCGCCGCTGCCACAGAGAGAGACCCTCCCCACTCCGGTCGCCTCTCCAGAACCAACAGGACCACGGCTGATAGGATGGAAAAAAGAATGCAAAAGGCCAACCCTTTCCGAAGCCCGATCAGTTTGATTGCCTGCCCGGACGACAGCAGATCCCAAATAATGCAAAGACCGAGCATCCTTAGCCATCGATATGATTTCAATTGTGGCCCCACCTGCTGCGTTCTGGAATGCAATGCAAAAATCCACGATGGAGATTGACACTGACTGTGGCATATCCATCGCACCGTCAGTATATGGCAGTGGCTTGGTTACACGAACATGCGCGATGAAGCCGTGAATGAAGGTGAAAAATCCGACCCTCCGGCTCTGCTTCCGACTCCCGCTATCTTCCACAGTAGATCTGTCTCTACATGGGTAGTGATCGGCACATTCGTGGTGTTTGTCATCCTCACGCTTGGCCTCTACTTTGAGGCCGTCTCTCCCGTAGCCGATTTTTGGTTTCAGCCGAACATTCAAGCTGACTCAGGCGCGTACTGGGAACTCTCTGGCGTGAGGCCCGGCGCTTTCACCCCCGATAAGGCAGATAGCAATTCAGGTCCACAGTTCGGTAGCGGTTCGTCGGGACCTGTCTTTCAGGCAAAAATCTTCAGGTCGGATATCGGTATCTTGCTGTCGAACTTTGCCATGCTCGCCTTGACCCTTTGCCTGGTAAGCACGATGAAGGAGTTCGACCTGAGCACCTTCACGCTGCTGCTCCTTCTCAATCCGCTCCTCTTCTCAGTGGTCGCTACACTGAA
>JAUTWX010000381.1 GCA_030838385.1 Acidobacteriaceae bacterium | reverse complement strand
GATTCACCTGCACCGGCATGGGCGACTCGCGGTAGAGGCTGAGCATGGCACGGCTGATCTGCAGGGTGCGGCCCAGCTCCTGCTGAGCCAGCTTCAGGTACTCCGCGCGGCGCTGCGGATCGTTCTCTTGGGAGAGGAGGAAGTGCAGGTTCGCTACCGAATCCAGCGGATTGTGGATCTCGTGCGCGATGCTTGCCGCCAGCCGGCCAGTGACCGCGAGCTTCTCATTCGCGATGAGAGTGACTTCGGCCTTGCGTAGCTCTGTGACGTCGCGAAAGACGACAACCGAGCCGTCCGGGCGTCCATCCGCGTCCACAACCGTCGAGAGCTTGACATCCACGGCATATTCCGCGCCATCGCGTGCGATCAGGGTACCTTCCTGGCGCAGGCCCATTGCACCGGAGCGGTCCAGGACCTCCAGCACATCGCCCATCGGCTGGTGGGTCTGGGGATGCACCAGGCGCAGCACCTCACTTACCTGCTGCCCGGCGGCGGCGCTCAGCGGCCAGCCCGTGAGCTTCTGGGAGACGGCGTTCATAAAGCGGATCTGGCCTTGCTCACCAAGAGAGATAACAGCGTCGCCAATGGATTCCAGGGTCGTGGCAAGCAGTTGCTGGCTTGCGGTCACGCGTGCGTTTTGCTCCTGCAGCTCCTGCAGGGCCAGTTCGTAGGCGCTGGAGACCCGCTGCAGCCGGCTGCTGGCAAAAATTCCAATGGTAATGCCAGCCGCAAGAGCCAACACAAGAACGAATTGCAGGAATCTGCTCACCCGCTGGTTGAGCTTTGCGTCATAGGTATCTCGTTCGCGCGTCGCGGCGCGAAGGGCGTCCTGAAAGTCCTGACGCACGCCGTCCATGATGCCTTTGCCCTGCTGCGTCAAGGCGGCAGCGACGGCCTCGGGAGCAGGCGCCGGTTGCCCGAGTACGCCGCTCGCCCAGCTCTGCCAGGCGCGTATGTCCTGGTCGAGCTTGCGGATCTGATCCGGAGAGATGATGCCGGCGGCCGGCGTCTTGCCCAGCGCCGCAAGCGTAGCGTCAATCCCGGACTGCGAGCTGTTGTAAGGGGCGAGAACGGAAGGCAGGCCGGTCATTTGATAGGCCCGCAAACCAGTCTCCTGATCGGTGACGTGCTGCTGCAAGGTGAGCACCTGATCGATCACGCGAGAATCGACGATGGAATGCTGACGCAGATCCAGAGCCTGTTCTACCTGCCACACCAGCAGCCCCGCCAGCAGCGCCAGCACCGTGACCGGCACCAGCAATGTGATACGAACGACGCGGTTGAATTCATGAAGTCCGACGGGGGAGTCGGTCATGGCTGGTCTCCGCTGCTCTCCAGGATTTTCTTGACGTTCTGCAGCAGGGCCATCGCGCCGTCACCTTTGTTCGCCACCAGGGTGACTATGCTCTGCACTTCTTCGGGAAGGGTCAGGTACGCCGAAAGCAGGAGGATAGGGATATTGGGGCGAATCTCCCGAAGAGCCATGGCTACGGCACCGCCATTCATGCCGGGCATCGCAAAATCCAGCACCACTGCATCGATGGGCTGCTGGCGGAAGATGTGGATTCCCGTTGGCCCGTCCGCAGCCGTATAGACGACGTATCCCTCTCGCTCTAGAACCACCTTGCGGATCTCGAGGCCGAGCACTTCGTCGTCGATACACAGAATGGTCGGGACGCGCGACACATGGGACCTCATCGTTCATTGTTGGTTCGAGACGTACGAACCTGTCGTCGATAGCCTAAGCAGAGATGCCGTCATGTGGTGAGAGCCGTTCCGTGCAGCCGTTCTTCGATCGAACAGCTGCGCTTAGATGGCTTGTTACCTCACATCGTCCGTGCTTTGGCTCTAGTTTGCGGAGTATAGCATTCGCCATTTGTTCTTCATCTGACACTTCCGTGCCACACCCTGGTTCCGTCCGGCGCATGCGATTCATGGTCCGATTCATTGTTCTTTGTTCCTGCATTCACCGTCCTTTCTTATTTGGGGAACCGCGATCCATGTACTCTGAGCGAGGTAGACTCCCCTGGCGGCAGCTTTCGTAGCGACCGGGTATGTCATTGCAAGGACGGTTCTTGAGCCAGACCATTTTCGTTCTCGAAGACGACCCCGATATCTCGCGCCTGGTGCAGCATCAATTGGAAAGCGCGGGGTTCTCGGTGCGCAGTTTCTCCACGCCGATGAATTTGATTCCTGACGCTGAGCGCCAGGCGCCCGCGCTCTTCCTGCTGGACATCATGGTTCCGGGTGGCGATGGCCTGGAGGTCTGCCGAAAACTGCGGACGCATCCGGGGCTCAGCAGCGTGCCGATCATCTTTGTGACCGCCCGGGCAGGAGAGAACGATCGCGTGCTTGGCCTGGAGCTGGGCGCGGATGATTACATTACCAAGCCCTTCGCCATGCGCGAGCTGGTGGCGCGCGTGAAGGCAGTGCTGCGGCGCTTTGAACGTCCCACCGCACCCTCGGTCATCAGCTTCGAGGAGGTCGTCATCGATGCCAGCGCGATGCAGTTGAAGGTGCGCGGGGAGCTGACGACGACCACGGCTACGGAGTTCCGCCTCCTGGACTATCTGGCGCGGCATCCGGGGCGGGTCTTCAGCCGCGACCACCTGCTCGACGCGGTGTGGGGCGATGCACGGTTCGTCACCCCGCGTTCGGTCGATGTCTACGTGCGGCGCATCCGTGAGAAGATCGAGAGCGACCCGGAGAACCCGCGTTATCTGAAGACAGTACGTGGGGCGGGCTATCGCTTCGAGGTGCCCAAGGCTGGTTGAGTACGCCATCGGCAACCGGCCACGGTTCTCCACTGGAGCCAGATTGTGACCGGAAGGGTCTTCTCCAAACTGCTGCTTTCCTTCGTGCTGGTGCTCACCATCTGCACGGCAGTGCTGGATTTTTCCATTCGCAGAATTGTGGATCGGGCGCTGCATGAGCAGGTGGAGCAGTCGCTGACGGGTGAGGCGCGGTTCCTGGCCGCGCAGCTCAGCGTCACATCGCCAGCAACCGCGCAGCAGCTACTCGCAACAACTTCGGCTGTCTCGCACGCACGGATCGATATTTTTCGCAGCGACGGATCGCTGATTGCGACCTCGAGTGCCGCCGCCGCACGGTACTCGCTGGAGGCGCTGCCCGGCATTGCCGCGCTGAAGAACCATGACGGCGTTGGCCGCGAGGTGCGCGGCGGAACGCTCTTCATCGCGGCGCGCCAGGATGGCCTGATTGTGCGCATGGGCTATCCGCTGACGGAGATCGTAGGCAAGCTCCATCTGCTGCGCCGGGACATTCTGCTGGCTTCGCTGGTGTCTCTGCTGCTCGCCACTCTGCTGGCCGCGGTGATGGCGCACCGGGTGGCGCAGCGGATGGGGCGCATTGTCGCGTTTGCCGAGCGCGTCGCGGCGGGCGATCTTGCTGCGCGCATCGAAGAGGGAAACCTGGACGAGCTTTCTACAGTGGCGCGTGCTTTGGACCTGACGGCAAGCCGCCTGGAGTCGACCTTTCATTCGCTGGAGAGCAGTCGTCGGGAGCTGACAGCGCTGCTCGACAGCATGCAGGAAGGGGTCATCGCGGTGACTTCAACCGGTCTGGTGAGCTGGTCAAATGCTTCCATTGCACGGCTGACGCAGCAACCCATTCGCGAGGGCCGTGCGCTGGTCCAGACCATTCGCGATCCGGACGTGCTGGTGTGTGTGGCCACTGCGCTGCGGGAACGCGCTGCGACGCGCGCGCGAGCGACTGCGGTTGCGCCGGGACGTGTCTTCGAGGTGCATGCCGCCGCCATGCCCGGTGGCGGAGCAGTGTGCGTGCTTTCCGATGTCACCGAGATCGAGCGCGCCGAAACCACGCGCCGCGATTTCGTTGCCAATGTCTCGCACGAGCTGCGCACACCGCTGACTTCCATCTCCGGCTACGTCGAAGCCATGCTGGACATGCACTCGCTTGAACCCGTGGGGCGCGAATTCCTGGGCATCATCCTGAAGAACGCCACGCGCATGACCCGGCTGACGGAGGACCTGCTGGCATTGGCACAGGTGGAATCGGCGGACTTCAAGCCGGCGCTGCGATCGCTGCCTGCCGGCGTGCTGGTGAAAGATGCTGCGAACTCTCTGATGCCGGTGGTGCAGGATGCGGGCATGACGATGGAGATCGGCGACGCGGCCGCCGATACCGTTCTCGCCGATCCGGATGCCCTGCAGCAGGTTTTCGGCAATCTGGTGGAGAACGCGACCAAGTATGGCCGCAGCGGGAGCAAGATCCGCCTGGGCGCACGGCGTTTTGAAGAGCAGGTCGAGTTCTATGTCCAGGACTTCGGCGCGGGCATTCCGTTTGAACATCGGCGCCGCATCTTCGAGCGCTTCTACCGCGTCGATAAGGCGCGCTCGCGCGAGTCGGGCGGTACTGGGCTGGGACTGTCGATCGCCCGCCATATCGTGAATGCCCACGGTGGAGAGATCCGCGTGGAGAGTGAGCTGGGCCACGGCTCTACGTTTGTTTTCACTCTCCCGGTAGCCGTTTCCCCTGAGGACCCGGGAAAAACCAGGGATGCCTTGCCGGATACAGTTGCGGGATAGAGCAAGTCATTCTCCGGTTTTTCACCGGCCCGTAAACCAGCATTCACAGAACCCCGAAAGAATCGCGGCTGCGGTCCATTCCGAGGGGGCAAGTCCAGTGAAACGAATTCTAGTGGCGGTTGCGGCGCTTGTGGTGTGCGCGTCAGCCAGCATAGCCAGTGCGCAGAAGCTGAACGGCGCAGGCGCGACTTTTCCATATCCGATCTACTCCAAGTGGTTCAGCGAGTACAGCGCAAGCCACGGTGGCGTGCAGATCAACTACCAGTCGCTTGGCTCCGGGGCGGGCATTCGCCAGGTGACCGCGGGCACGGTTGACTTTGGCGCCAGCGACGGTCCGATGTCGGATGCGCAACTGGCCGCTTCAAAGGTGAAGATCCAGCACATCCCGACGGTGCTGGGCGCGGTGGTGCCGGTCTATAACCTGCCGGGCGTGGGCGGCGACCTGAAGTTTCCCCCCGATGTGCTGGCCGACATCTACCTGGGCAAGATCACGAGCTGGAACGACGCCCGCATCGCCAAGGACAATCCGGGCGCAAAGCTGCCGAACACGGAGATCTTCGTGGTCCACCGCTCGGACGGAAGTGGCACCAGCTACATCTTCACCGATTACCTTTCCAAGGTAAGCGCCGACTGGAAGGGTGGTCCGGGCACGGGAACTTCGCCAAGCTGGCCGCGCGGCATCGGCGCCAAGGGCAACGAGGGTGTCGCCGGCATGGTGCGCCAGACCCCCGGCGCGCTGGGCTATGTGGAGCTGATTTACGCCCTGCAGAACAAGATCGAGACCGGCCTGGTCAGGAATGCGGCGGGTGTTTTCATGAAGGCGACTATCGATTCCGTGACCGCGGCCGCCGCGAGCATGAAGCAGATGCCGGCCGATTACCGGGTCTCGATCACCAATGCGCCCGGCCGGGACGCCTATCCCATCTCCAGCTTCACCTGGCTGTTGATCCCAAATCCAGCTCCAGATGCTGCTAAAGGCAAAATAATCAAGGACTTCGTTACCTGGATGCTGGATCATGAATCGGAGGCGACGGCACTCAATTACGCGCCGCTGCCGGCAGCGGTCGTAGCCAAGGTGAAAGCAACCATCACCCAGTTGAAGTAAGCGCCAAGCTGGGTTTTGCGAAGGCGCTGCATCCGCGGCGCCTCTGCCTTTGTGGGTGCTTTCCTGTCAGCAGAACGGTTTAAGTGCTTTCATCTTCTATTCATTATGGCTGGGTACTCTTCCATGGAGTGGCTGAGAAAGTACAGGATTCTGCCTTGATGCAGCCTGCGAAGATATCC
>JAUTWX010000376.1 GCA_030838385.1 Acidobacteriaceae bacterium | reverse complement strand
GCGAGGCCAGCTTGACCGCCTCGGCAATGGCTTGCTCCAGTCGCGCTACCCGTTCACGCATGTGTTCGACTTCGTGCAGATAATCTATCCGCGTCGCTTCCTGAGCCATCGGTGTGAAGCGTAGCTGCGCAACCCAAATCAGATAGGGACGTGTCCACGGCCTGATTCCAGACGGTGGGCGCTGGCCTGAGCGCAGTAGAGACTTGCTCAGCCGATGCCGTGCTCTTAACTCATCCTGCTTGGCTGCTTCGCGCGCACGCACCAGATCGCGAAGCGCCTCGGAGCCTTCGTCTGGAACCCACACTGCCGTCAGATCACCGGATCGGTAACAGCGCGCCAACTTCTCGGCATCACGCCGATCCGTCTTCACTCGGTCGCCGGCCTTCACTGGCACCAGTGTTGGCGCTACCACTTCACACTTAATGCCCAGCTCTGCCAACTGCCAGTAGACGACATACCCGGTCGGTCCGGCTTCATAACAGACTCGCAACTTCTCTGCCGGGCCTAGCTTCTTGATCAGCTTGCGTAGTGAATCTACGCGGTTAAGAATGGTTCCAAGGCATCGTACCTCACCATCCGGCTCCGCAATGGCAACGGCGATCGTCTCCGCATGGACATCCAAACCTAAAAATCGTAGCTTTTCCTTCATGACTGGCTCCCTTCCGCTTGTGGCTCTGAGCTGTGCGTCCTTCTGAACGCACAGCCTAACCCACGATCAGCGCAGCGGTGCCGGTCACTCCATACTGACTGTTACCAACAATCGACATCCCAGACCATCAGCATATCTAAAAAATGGCAATTGATTCTCTACGACATCTAGCCGGACAGGTATCACATTCCCATATTGCCCCCACACGCCCCGGGTATTTGGAATAAATCTCCCACCTCAGTGTTTTATCAATGAACGCTTGCGAGCGACAACTGCCACGAGAGGACAAGCTTACTTTTGAAAAACAACAACGGACAGTGGACGACGGTGAAATTAGGCTCGCGTCATGACATTGCGCAAACAGCCGACAATCTGCGCGCAGACTCTCACCCATCGACCGCGCCGAACGGCCTACAACACGGGCCCGACGAACGCACTCGACGCTCCATCGAGCCCACCGAATTGCGCAATGGAAAATCGTCCGCGGCCTGGTCACGCTATTCCTCACCCACCAGACGGAGCACCCGGGGGAATCCCCAATGATCAATGATCTTTAATTCCTTAATCTTCGTCGTATTCTTCGCCATAGTTCTCTTTCTCCACGCCATGCCCTTCCCTTGGCGAGTGAAGAAGATCAACCTCCTCATCGCCAGCTATATCTTCTACGCGGCCTGGAATCCACCCTTTGTCATCCTTCTGTGGCTATCCACTGTGGTCGACTGGTTTGCCGCGCGTGGGCTTGCGCGGGCGGAAGAGCCATGGAAGCGCCGCGTCTGGATGCTGCTCTCGGTTGTCGTCAGCCTCGGCCTACTCTGCTACTTCAAATACGGCCACTTCCTCATTGAGAACTTCGCCCACCTGGCATCGCTCGCGGGCTTCCAATACACGCCACCGCAGTCGAGTATCGTGCTGCCGATCGGCATCTCGTTCTACACCTTCGCCACCATGTCCTACACTCTGGACATTTATCTGCGCCGCGCAACCCCAGCCCGCAGCTTCCTCGACTACGCCCTCTTTGTTACCTTCTTTCCACACCTCGTAGCCGGACCAATCATGCGTCCCACCGAATTGGTTCCGCAATTTGAAGTCCCCCACAAAGCTACACCCGACCAGCTGCGTTTCGGGTTAGCCCTGATGACCTTGGGCCTGTTTGAGAAAGCAGTGCTCGCCGACGGGTTCCTTGGCCCGGTCGTAGATCAGATCTATAACGGCAAGGCCATTCCCGGCTTTATCGATTCCTGGGTCGGGACCCTGGCCTTCAGCGGACAAATCTTCTGCGACTTCGCCGGCTACTCCATCGCCGCCGTCGGCGCGGCCCTGTGCCTGGGGTTTGCTCTCTCTGACAATTTCCGCTTTCCCTACGCGGCCGTCGGGTTGACTGACTTCTGGCGCCGCTGGCACATCACTCTCTCCGCCTGGCTCCGCGACTATGTTTACATCCCCCTCGGCGGCAACCGTCACGGAAACGTACGCACCTACTTCTCCCTGATGGCCACCATGCTCATCGGCGGCCTCTGGCACGGCGCCAGTTGGACCTTCGTTGTCTGGGGAGGCCTCCACGGCCTCTATCTCGCCATCGAAAGAATGCTGCGCAAGCAGTTCTCCGGCTATCGCCCAGGACGCGCCGCAACAGCGGCCCTCGGGCTGCTCACCTTCCTTCTTGTCAACATCGCCTGGGTCTTCTTTCGGGCGAAGACCTTTCACGAGGCCATCCTGGTCCTCGGCGGCATGTTCGGCAGAAACACCCACGCCCAACCCGTGCTGGCCGGGGTCTACCTTCTCACTACCACAGCGATCATCAGCGGCCTAGTGCTGGCGCACTGCTTCATGCGCAGCCAAACTTTGGAGGCAGCCATCGCGCGCGCCCACCCCGTAGCCCTGACCGCCTTGTGGACCATCATGGCCTTCGCAGTCGTAATTCAACACGGAGAGAGCAATGGCTTCATCTATTTCCAGTTCTGAGGAGATCGTCCATGACACACGGCACGCCACGCTGCCCTCCGACCTGCGGCTTACCGCGGCCGACCGTCCAGGCATGGCACAGCCAGTCCCCGAGCGCGATATCCCCCAACAGCCGTGGCGCACCATAGCGCTCGCCGTCACGGTCCTGGTCCTGCTGCTCACCTCCCTCTGGGAGTTGAAGATGCGCACACTCGACCTAATTCCCGGCGATCTTGGCGAGAGTTATGACCACTGGGCGGAATTGCGAAGGCAGGTGGATAAGCGCAACGTGCCCGTGGTCATCATCGGCGACTCGCGCATCCTGTTTGACAGCGACCTCAATCGCGCCACGCAACTCATCGGGGTTCGTCCGCTACAGCTGGCGATTGCCGGCGGGAGCGGATTGCCCATCCTTGAGGACATCGCCGATGATCCTCACTTCAATGGCCTGGCCATCGTGGGCATGGCCGAAACGGCGTACTTCGATCTCCAATTGGCGGGTGTGCGACCGCAAAAAGCGCTTGAGCTGAGCCGCTGGGAATCGCCATCCAAACGCGGATCTTTCCTCATCCATCGCATGCTTTCTCATGGCCTCGCAATGCTTGATGACAACTATCAACTCAGCACCCTGGTCTTCCGCCTCGATCACGATTGGAGGCCAGGCGTGATCGATCCGAGTCAAGCCATTTGGAAAGCCCAGGAAACGGGCGCCGAGGGCCAGACTTGGCTCTGGCGCAGACTCGAACACGATCGACGCCTGAGCGAACATATGCACAACGCGTGGCTTCACTTCTATCCGCCCCAGCCGCTGGACGACCAAACCATCAATGCTATCTCGGGCAGAACAAGGGTCGCTGTCGACAAGATCCGCGCTCGCGGGGGCGATGTAGTCTTCGTGCGCCCACCCTCCGCGCCCGATTTACGAGCAATAGAAGATAAGCACGTACCCCGAGCCAGGGCGTGGGACGCAATTCTCGCCTACACCCACATCAACGGCGTTCACATCGACGATCTTCCCGCGGTGCAAAATCTTACTCTGCCGGAAGGTTCCCATCTTTCCCGTGCCTGTGCCACCGTCTTCACCGACGCGTACCTACGCAACCTGGCCGGCAAAACCTCCTTGCTGCACCTGCAACCCGGCGCGCCCCCGGCCCTCTCCACCCGCAATTGCGTGCGACCACCCCTAGTCGGCTTGCATTAAGTTGACTTCCTCATGATTTCGGCAAGCTGCCTGGACTACCTTGCGGCGCGCCAAATGCGGCGGAGTAAAAGAGGGACAGACTGGGTCTGGACACCAAACTTGAGACAATAAAAAATGGGGACGGCAAAAGCATTTGGGGTATATGTATCGTTCTGGGGAGTGCCGAAACGGGGCTACGGATAGTATGTCGGCCATCTGGAGATCGGGCCGGCTCTCGGTGAGTGCATAATCGCCATAAGCGGCCAATCGGTGCCCATTTTCATTTAGGTGGGGCGAAGTTTTCTTATCTCGGCCAGGATCTTGAAGAGGCGCTTGGAGAGCCTGAGGAGACGATTGCGCGCATGACCGTTTGGGAGGCTACGGCGGAACATCTCCATGACGCGTTGAGCGGCGATTAAGGAGTCGATGAGACCATCGATGCCTGCTCGTGCGGGTGTGGCAGATGTTTTGGGTTGCGGAGCCAGATGCCTGGGTTTGGAGCGAGCCAGCTGGAACTCGCGCTCGAGATCGGTGAGGGCGACATCGACGTAGCGCATGGTCATCGCCGGATCGACGTGGCCAAGTAACTTCATCAAGACGGGGAAGCTGACGCCGGAGCGAAGCATCTCGGTGGCGTAGGTGTGCCTGAATTGATGGGGAACGATGCTTGTGGAGAGGCCGAGGGAGTGGCAGATCAGGTG
>JAUTWX010000291.1 GCA_030838385.1 Acidobacteriaceae bacterium | reverse complement strand
CTCGTCGAGCGTCGGCATAAACTCCGTCCCGATAAACTTCAGCGAGCCGAGCGCGCAGACCACCAGCACGGCGGCGCCCGCGAGGATCAGCCTGCGGTGCCGTGATGCTCTGTCGAGCGAGCGTTCGTAGCCGGAGCGCAGCCGAAGGAGCCACCGCTGCGTCTCGGGCAGGCCGTGGCTGGTTGTGAGCAGCAACGCCCTATGCTTCAGCGCCAACGAGCACAGCGGAGGCACGGCGAACAGCGCCAGCAGCAGCGAGCCAACCAGGGCTGAGACGACCGTGACCGCCATGGGCCGGAACATGCGCCCCTCGAGGCTCTGCAGCGTAAGGATCGGAAGATAGACGGCAATGATAATCAGCACGCCGAAGATAATCGGTCTCGAAACCTCATGGGCGGCCTCGCGAATCACCTCCAGCAGCGGCATGCCGTTCCCGCCGCTTTCGAGGCGGTGCATACAGTTCTCGACCATGACGACGGCACCATCGACGATGGTGCCAAAGTCGATTGCTCCCAGGCTCATCAGATTGACGGAAATTCCGAAGAACCCCATCCCCAAAAAGCCGAAGAGCAGCGAGAGAGGAATGGTGAAGGCGACGACCAGCGCTGCGCGCCAGTCCCCCAGGAAGATGAGAAGAATCACGATGACCAGAAATGCGGCCTCCAGCAGGTTCTTCTTCACGGTTGCCGTGGTCGCGTTGATGACGTCGGACTGGTCGTAGAAGGGAATGATCTTCGCGCCGTCCGGAAGCTTCATCTGCGCGATCGTCTGCTTTACCTCCTGAATGATCTTTCGGCCATTCGCGCCGCGCCGGATGATGACCATACCGGCGACGGTCTCCCCTTTCCCGTCCTTCATCACCGCGCCATGGCGCAGCAGCGGGAGCGCCTCGATCGTCACAATCTGCTTCAGCAACACCGGCACGCCCTGATAGGTCGAGACGACGATATTGCCCAGGTCCGTTGTGTTCCCCGCGCGGCCAATGCCGCGAATCGTGTACTGCTGCTCCGCATGTTCGATGTAGCTTCCGCCAAAGTTGGCGTTGTTACTTGTAACCGCCGTCACCACCTGGTGAAGGCTCAGGTTGTACCGGCGCAGCGACTCGGGATCGACCTCGATCGTGTACTCCTTCGTTTCACCGCCCCATGAGTTGATCTCGGTTACGCCTGGCACCGCCAGCAGCGCGTATCGAATCACCCAGTCCTGCAGCGTCTTGATCTGCATCAGCGTCATCTTCGGCGCGGAGATGGTGTACTGGTAAACCTCGCCAAAGGCGGTCGCCATCGGGCCCATCTGCGGCTCGAGGCCCATCGGCAGACGGCTCCGAACTTGGCTCAGCCGCTCCGCCACGAGCTGCCGCACCAAATATCCGTCCATCGAGTCGTCAAAGATGATGGTCACCATCGACAATTCGAGCTTCGAAGTGGAGCGCACCGTCTGCAGCTTAGGCATCCCCATCATTGCGGTCTCAATGGGATAGGTAACGAGCTGCTCCACTTCCACCGGAGACATGCCCGGGCACTGCACAGTCACCACCACCTGGTTGTTTGTCAGGTCCGGGAAGGCCTCGATCGGAAGCTGCACCATCACAGCGAGGCCGCCTGCGATGAGGACGAGCACCATGCCGAAGACCAGCCAGCGATTGTCCAGCAGAAAGTCCATTATTTTTCGCACGACTTATCCCTCACCCATCGTGCCTTTGAGCATTTCGGACTTGACCATGAACGCGCCGCCAACCGCGATCCGGTCGCCCGGCCGCAGTCCATCGAGAATCTCCGCCTTGCCTGCCGGGCGCGTGCCCACGGTCACCGTCTGGGCGCGGAAAGTGATCCCATCCTGCGTCACGAAAACGACCTTCATTCCGTTGATGTCCTGCAGCGTCTCTTCCGGGACAAAGACTACGTTCTGCGTCTGCGGCTCAGCGATCTGCGCCGTGGCGAACATGCCTGGACGAAGGCGCGTGCCGGGGTTCGGTACCATGATGCGCACCGGGACGGTTCTCGTCTGCGGATCGAGCGTATCGCCCACCATCGTCACCACGCCGCGAAAGATCTCATCGGGATAGGCCTGTGTGGTGATGCTGGCCCGCGCGCCGACGTGGATGAGCGACAGATCGCGTTCGTTGACTGTCGCGGTCACCCAAACAGTTGAGAGATTCGAGATAACAAAGGCTTCAAATCCCGTGTTGACCACCTGGCCGACGGTCACGTTGCGCGCGATCACGACGCCATCCATCACCGAACGAATCGGAATGATCTCTTTGTCGTAAATCGTTCCGGGCTTCAGCGATTCCGGTGGCACCTGCAGCAGCTCTGACAGATGCTCCCGCTCCATCCGGACATTCGCCTCCGCATTGATCAGCTGGTTGTTGGCCTGCAGCAGGTCCTGCTCCGAGCGCTGTTTCTCTTCGAGCGACGCAGCCTGAATGCCGTATAGATGGTCGTAGCGGTCGCGCGCCTGCTGCGCGAAGGTCACCGCGGCGCGCTGCCGGTCGACCGCCGCGTACGCCTGCACCAGCGCGCCGACCGTTTCGTGAACCATATGACCGTGCAGATCGCCCAGAACCATGCCCCTTCGCACCGCCGCTCCGGGCAGAACATTCACCGCGGTGATGATTCCGTCGGCGCGCACACCGATATGCGAAGTGTTCTGCTCATTCATCTGAACCTGGCTGGCGACGGTCAGCGTCCGCGCCACGGCCCGTACTTCGACCGGCGCGACCGTAATGCCGGCGCGCTGCTGATCTCCATGCCCGATCGTGACAGAATCAACCGGTGCAACGCTGCCGGCGTTTGTGCCGCTCTCCGCTGCAGCGCCGGAATCCGGCTGACCTGCGGAGACTCCCTTCGAGCAGGAGACGAGTCCCACGCTGGCGCAGAGCGCGACGATGCATGCACTTCTCCGCATCACGGCTCTCATCATGGCTGCACCCCGTATGCGAGCTTCAGCCGTAGTGCGCTCTGGTGATACTCAGCGAGTGTCCGCAGAGCATTCACTTCTACGTCCATCTCCGTTCGTTCGGCGTCAATGTATCGCAGCAAGTCAACTCCTTCTGTCCTGTAGGCGTCGCTCATAATGGCGAGGTTCTGTTTGGCGCGCGCGCGCATGTCGGGCAGCGTCTTCTCGACGATCTCCTGCTCGCGCGTATAAGCCTCGGTCGCGGCGGCAACATCCGTCTGGGCCATCAGCTTCGCCTCTTCCAGCTGATTCTGCGCGAGTCGAATGCTCGCCTGGGTGCGCTGCACCTGTCCCTGGTTGCGGTTTCCGAATGGCAGCGGAATCTGCAGGCCGCCGTAAAGGGTGTTCGCGCCTGAATTACGCTTGTACCCGCCCAGCAGATCCAGATCGGGGACGCCGAGCGATTTCTGCAACTTCAGATCGGCCTCGGCCGCCGTCACCCCATCCTCTGCAAGGGTCACATCCGGCCGCTCCGCAAGAACCGTTGCAAGGTCTTCGTACGGAACCGGATCGGGCGCATCGATCGAATCGCTCAGCACAACGTCCTCGTTGAGAGGCCTGCCAATCTGTCTGCCGAGGTCGACGCGTGCAAGGACGGCCTCCCGCCGTGCGGCTTCCAGAGCGATGAACAGGCGGTCGCGCTCGATCTGCATTCTGAGCAGGTCCGCGCCGCGCATGGCGCCCGCGGCCACGCGCTCCTGGTGATAGCGAACCATGTCGTCCACCGCGGAGAGATCCTGCTGCAGCAGCTTGCTGATCTGCGCCGTGGAGACGGTATTCCAGTAACTCGCCGCCGCGCGACCGGCGATCTGCTGCATCTGCAGCGTGCGATCCGCCTCGGTCTGCTGCATGTTTGCGTTCGCCAGCTGAAGTCGCCGCGAGCGTTTGCCGGCGGTCTCGATGGTTTGGCTCAGGTAGCCGTAGTCCTCTGTGTTGTTGGAGAAATCGAAATTATTCGCCCAGGGCCGCAGGTCTTCCGATTGCAAATACAGGCGCGGATTTGGCCGGAGGCCGGCCTGCGTCACCTGTCCGTGCGCCTCGTCGATCTGTGCCTGTGTCATACGGGCCGACGGACTGTTCTGCGCCTGCAGAATCGCATCGTGCAGGCTTAGGCCGATCTGCCCGTATGCGGCAATGCTGTTGAGCAACGCAGCGAATCCCGCTGCGACGGGAAGCAACGGAAACGCGCGTTTCTTCCGCGCTGAAATTGACGACAGGGAAAAACATGGCATCGCAACCAATACTCGCTTCTTATTTTGAAAAGGAGTGGTTCAGGCGGTTCGCCTTAACCCGACCCCTTTCTGATGCGCTGTAGAGCACGTCATATGCCAACTGGCAGCAGAAGCAGAAAGGGTTCCTAACTATGGAGAGGTAAGGCTTTTGGCGAATTGCATCCTCCCCATCCGAACGGTAAATCTGTTCGATGTTTTGAACGGTCCGTTCGATTTTTTGAACTGTCATCATGCGCGCATTCGCTATCCAGGCGAGTTACGGCCCTTACGGATGGCAACTGAATTGCACAGATTAGCTCTGCGGCAGTAATAATCAATCCATGGAAGGAGTCGATCGAGATCAAAGCGTATCGCCTCAAGCTAACAACCAGCGTCATTAGCCGAACGATGATTGCAACGGTCAGCCTGGCCGTTTTGCTGGCCTTTTTCCTTGCGCAGTCTTTCTTCTCCCTCTTTCATGGAGCGCCGCCGCGTCCGGTCTTTGTCGTGGGAGCCTTGGGGATATCTCTGCGCATCCTGGAAATCGCATACGTTGGGCGATATCTGCAGTCGCGCGCCGGGGCCGCGCGATCCCTTGCCGCCCTCTCGATTGCGTGGAACCTCGCTCTGCCTCTCATGCTGGCCATGGCGACACAGCAGTTCCACACTCACTACTTCGGTTTGCTGATTTTGCCGGTTCTGGAGGCCGCGCTCTACTTCTCGTTCGCAATCACGCTCTGCGTCGCGGCGGTTGCCTCGTCGATCGCGGGCTTCTGGGTGGCCTATGCCGCTGACTTCCGTCCTCCGTTTCAGATTGGCGAGTTGCTGGAAGCGACCACGCTCGTGCTCGTCTATTTCATCGTTGGAACTCTGACTTGGTGGCTCGTCGATCTGTTAAGCGAGCGGGAAAAAGAACTCCAGCAAAGGCTCGACGATCTCGAATCGGCGCGAAGCAAGCTCATTGAAGGCGAGAAGCTCGCTGCGATCGGAAGGCTTGCCAGCGCCGTGGCGCACGAGATTCGAAACCCAGTCGCGATCATCTCCAGCGCGCTTGAGGTCTCCGCATCGCCCTCGACTTCGATTGCCGATCGGGATGAAATGTCGCGCGTCGCCACGATGGAGGCGCGCCGACTCGAACGCCTTACGACGGATTTTCTTTCTTATGCGCAGCCCGGCACGGCTCCTTTTACGGAGCTTGATGCGGCCACACTTGTCGGCTACATCGCATCTATCGTTCGCGCGCAGGCGCTCCCCAAATCGCTCAGCATCGATCTCGAAAGCTGCGACGACTGCCGCATCTATGGTAACGAGGGGCAGCTTCAGCAGGTGCTGCTCAACCTGATGCGGAACGCGATCGAAGCGTCGCCGGAGCACGGACGCATCAAAATCGATGTGGGATGGCATCACCGTGACAAGGTCCGGATCGCGCTCGCGAATGCCGGTCCTCGCATCCCGCACCACGCCGTCTTTCAGATTTTCGAGCCGTTCTTCACGGCCAAGGAAGGCGGAACGGGACTCGGTCTGGCCATTGCCCGAAGCATTATCGAGAAGCACGGGGGCGAATTGCTTCTTGAGCGCAACGATCCTGACCGCATTGTCTTTGCGGCCATCATTCCATCTTTTCTCGCATACCCTTCTCAGCCCGGAACAAAGCGGGACATGGACGTAGAAAATGGCAAGAATCCTAATCGTTGAAGACGAACCCAACATGCGCAAGCTTCTTGCGATGAACCTGCGGGCGGAAGGGCATGTCCCTGTCGAAGTCGCCACGATTAAGGATGGGCTGGAGGCCGTAGTCGCCAATGATTTCGAGGTGATCCTTACCGACCAGCGGCTCCCCGACGGCGAGGGTCTCGATATCGTCAGCGCCGTTACGCAATCCGATGCCGCCACTGCGGTCATCGTTCTCACCGCTTACGGCAGCGTGGAGCTGGCGGTCGAAACCATGCGCAAAGGCGCCTTCGACTTTCTCACCAAACCATTCTCCGCGGAGAACCTCAAAGCGGTCATCCAGCGCGCCGCTCGCCACACCGCGCTGCGGCGCGAAAATGATCTGCTGCGCAGCGCCGTCGGCAAGCTGACCGGCCAGTCTGAGATCCGCGGCCGCAGCGCACGCGTCACGCGCCTGCGCGAGATGATTGCCCGCGTCGGCCCCGCCGAGGCCACGGTTCTCATCACCGGAGAAACCGGAACGGGAAAGGAACTCGTAGCCCGAGCTATCCACAAAGTGAGTGCACGCGCGGATCGTCCCCTGGTCAGCGTGAACTGCGCCGCCTTTGCCGAGACGCTTCTGGAAAGCGAGCTGTTTGGCCACGAAAAGGGTGCCTTTACCGGTGCCGACCGGGTTCGCCACGGCCTCTTCGAGACCGCGCACCAGGGAACTCTGTTTCTCGACGAAGCCGGGGAAATGTCGCCGGCCGCCCAGGCCAAGCTGCTGCGCGTGCTCGCCGAAGGCAAAATCACACGGGTCGGTTCGTCCGTCGCTCGCGATGTCGACGTGCGCGTCCTCGTCGCCACGCACCGCAATCTGCTGCGGGAAGTGGAAGAGGGAAGGTTTCGCCAGGATCTCTACTACCGCCTAGCCATTGTCCCCATCCAGGTGCCGCCGCTTCGCGAGAGAGCCGAAGACATCCCTGAGCTTGCCGACTATCTTCTCGAGCAGATCGCCAGCGAGTTAAAGATGCCAAAGCGCGTCCTCCATCCCGACACCCTACCGCAGCTCACCACCTACAGCTACCCTGGAAACATCCGCGAACTTCGCAATCTCCTCGAGCGCGCCTGCATCCTCACCAGCGACAGAGAGATCGGCTGGATCGATCTTCCCGAAACTCCGCAGGAACAGGATGAGGGATCAGCCTCCGCTCCGAGCATCGCCGGAATGGCGCTTCCGGAAGAATTCCAATTGCGCAGCACGCTCGCTAGCTGGGAGCGCAGCATTATCGAGCAGACGCTTCTGAAGACGAGGGGGTCCAAGACTGAAGCGGCACGGCGGCTCGGGCTCTCCAAGAGCGACCTCAGCTACAAACTGTCGAAGTATGGCCTCGTACAGAATCCGATCCGGTCGACGTCGTGACGGCATCACGCGGTTCCGGAAACTGCTCGCCCGCCCATCCAGCGGATTCCACTCCCCCAGACGGATCATTCTGTGAGGACTGTCGGCTATTCATCCCTTATCGGATTTGCGTCCTCTTTGTCGGCAAACAGGAAGTAATTCGGTTCCTTCCGTATCGCCCGTGATTCGGGAGTAAAGCGCTGCACAGTCATCTGTCCGAAACGCCGACTATATAGACATGTGACTCAATGTCAGACTGGGAACGCGCGGTCAGTGGGAGGAGTTGAACGTCTTCTGTTCAGAGGGCGCGGTGCCGATCGACGTTGTTTTGTTGTGTTTCTCGTTATGGTGGAGTTCTTTGGATTACTTTTCAAGTTCCAGCTAGATCGATCTACATTGTGACGCTGAGCATGTTGGCTCTTTTCCGACGTCGCTCAATGAGCGATCACTTGCTGGTCTTGATCAATGGCCAATACGTTCTGCAGCGGCGGCAAAGAAAAGAGCGGCCTCCGCACGACCCTGGTTCTCCGCGTGAATAAACGTCACGTCTGTAAGTCCGATGAGAGCCAGAATGTGGAGCAGGTAGGGTTCCTGAAAATCGAAAGCTCCCCGCGCAGTGCCCTTTTCATAGGCAGCCCCGCGAGAAGTGATAACGACAACTTTCTGACAATTTTCTTTCTTGCGAGAAGGCCTTGCGGGCCGTTTGGACCGTAGCCAACCGTCTTCCCGAGCCGCACAATCTGATCGATCCATGCTTTCAGTAACGATGGGATCGACGAGTTGTACATCGGCGCGCCAAGGACGACCGTGTCCGCCACCTGGAGCTCTTCGATTAGCTCATCCGAGGTCGAAAGATACGCCCGCTGCGCCGGCGTCAGTTTCGAATCGTCGAGGTAGGTCGCGCTCCAGTCATCCGTAATCAGTGGAAGTGCAGTTGCGGGAAGGTCTCGCTGGATGACTTCGCCATCCGGATGGTTCTTTTTCCATTCCTCCGTAAATTTGGCAGTGAGGCGCCGGGTCACGGAACTGGCTCTGGCGCTGGAATCGACTTGCAGAAATTTCATCTGAGGCGCCCCCTCATCGGGATTCGTCTAAACATCCTAGATGTCCATGTTATTGGACTAAAACGGTTTGAGTCCCCGAATAATTTGTCTGACTGTCCAAACGGAGACCTTACAATGGAACCGATTACCGATCTCTTTCAGAGCATGCAAATCGTCAGCGTGGTATACGCCAGACTGGAAGCCACTGCACCCTGGGGACTGAAACAAGAAACAGATGCCGAAGAGAAAGACAGAAGACATTCTGCTGCAAGGTCGACATTCCGGTTCGCCCCTTTCGGAGTGCTTACACGCGGCAACTGCTGGCTCAGCGTAAGAGGCATGCCGGAGGCACTGCCACTCGCGGGCGGCGATTGTTTCCTGCTTGCACCAGGGAGCTCATACGCGCTCCGAGACAATCCGCGGACGCGTACCCAAAGCTTCTGTGACGTCGCACCCAAGGACGGAAGTCAGATAGTCCAGTACGGTGGCGGAGGAGCGCCGACCACAATCATTTTGGGATGGTTCAGATTCGGTGCGACCAGCTTGAAGCCGCTTACGCGTTTGCTTCCTCCGCTCATATTGGTTAAGGCCGATCGACCGCAGACTCTGGCACTGCGCACAACGGTGAATATGCTTGCGTCTGAGATGGCGGAGCCGGCGCCGGGGTCGGATCTGGTTGTCAACCGGCTGGCAGATGTCTTGTTCATACAGTGTCTGCGTGCCCACATCGCTTCGCGATCGCAAGGCTGCAACAACGGCTTGCTGCGAGCCATTTTCGATCCGCAAATTGGTGTGGCTCTCAAATCCATGCACGAGAAGTTGACGCCCTCTGGAATGTCGAAACGCTGGCTGTGGCATGTGGAATGTCTCGTTCCGCTTTTGCATTGCGTTTCAAGGAACTGGTTGGGGAGACGCCACTGGAGTACCTGACAAGTTGGAGAATGCAGAAGGCCGCAGCGTTGCTACAGAGGTGACCGGAAATTGATCGACGTCGCAAGGTCTGTCGGCTACGACTCCGACGCCGCGTTCAGCAAAGCTTTCAAGCGAGTCGTGAGCGTGACGCCCAGGGACTTTCGTCGAAGCTCGCAAGGACGCGTTGGGGAGGGTGCCGCCCGGGTGAGCCGCCTGCCGTTTTCTAACGCAAACACGATTCAGGCCGAGGACGGGCAATGCGGAAGCTTTCCACTTCGCCGGAAAGCCGACTAATGAGATGGTCCGCCGCTTGATCATCCTGCGAAAGCGGGTTGATCGTGGTGGCAGCTTCTGACAAGGAGGATCATCGACGTGCAGATACATTCGGTTGGCATCGACCTGGGCAAGACGACCTTTCACCTGGTGGCGCTCGGAGCAGCGGGCAAGGTACTCGTGCGGAAGAAGTTCACGCAGCGGCAGTTGCTGACTTATACCGCGAACATGCAGACATCGCTGATTGGCTTGGAAGCCTGCTCAGGAGCTCACTTCCTGGGCCGTGCCTTACGC
>JAUTWX010000285.1 GCA_030838385.1 Acidobacteriaceae bacterium | reverse complement strand
ACCTTTCACAACTACCTGTTGCTCGTCCTGGCTGTGCTCCTGCTCGATGACCGCCAGCTCCGCCGCTTTCATCCCGCCAGCTTCCGCCGCACCTTCACGCAGCACGCGGAGCCCACGTCACTGCAAGACGAGATCACTGCCGACGATGAACAGTCACCCAGCCAGCCCCGCACCGCCGTTCGCCGCCATCTCGCGGCGCTGCGCCTCGCCGTCACCGCCGTCATGCTTACCTGGGTCTTCTACGATACGTCGCTGCTTTTGCTACATATGTTCTGGCGCGCAGAGCCGTTGCCTGGCGAACCCATCGTCGCCCTCGAGCCCTTTCGCATCGCCAATCAATACGGCCTCTTTGCCATCATGACGCCGCATCGCTACGAGATCGAGTTCCAGGGCTCCAACGACGGCGCCACCTGGGTCGCCTACCCCTTCCGCTACAAGCCGCAAAACCTCTCCAGTGCGCCCGGCCTGTACGCGCCCTATCAGCCGCGCTTCGACTGGAACCTCTGGTTCGCCTCGCTCGGCGCATGGCCGGAGTACCCCATCGTCCCCCGCACCGAGGAACTCCTCCTCACCAACGATCACGATGTCCTCCAGCTCTTCGCCGGAAATCCGTTCCCCGGCACCCCGCCGCGGTATCTTCGTGCCGTTCTCTGGCAGTATTGGTTCACCTCGATGGCGGAAAAAAGCGCGACCGGCCACTGGTGGCGGCGCCAGCTTCTCGGCACCTATGCGCCCACCATCCAGCGCAACCCAGACGGCCGCTTCGTCATCCTGCAGGACGCCACGCTTTCCGGGCCCCGATAATCCCGTAAAGTAACTGCGCCTTCACACCCAGCACAGCGCCACCGGAGTATCCTGTCTGGCATAGGAGTCGTCTATGCTCCGCAGAGATTTCCTCAGTCGCTCCGCTTCTGGCCTGGCCGCCACCTGGGTTGCCAGCAAGGCCCGCGCCGCCAGCCTCGCCATACCCGCAGCCTCCGGCAAATACCGCGCCCACGATGAGATCGTGCTCGGCCGCACCGGCATCCGTACCAGTCGTCTGGCCATGGGCACCGGCACCATCGGCGGCGGCGGCGAGTCGAACCAGACGCGCCTCGGCACCAATCCATTCGTCACGATGATGCTCGACGGCTACCACGAAAACGGTCTTCGCTTCTTCGACACCGCCGATTCCTACGGCAGCCATCCTTATGTAGCGGCGGCCATCAAGCAACTGCCGCGCGACAAAGTCACGGTGCTCACCAAGACCGACCATCGCGATCCAAAGGAAGTGCGCGATGACCTCGATCGCTTCCGCCGCGAGCTCGGCACCGACTACATCGACATCGTGCTCATTCACTGCACCACGGAAGGCGATTGGACCACGCGCTATCGCGGCGTCATGGACGTGCTCTCCGAGGCCAAGCAGAAGGGCATCATCCGCGCCCACGGCGTCTCCTGCCACTCCATCGAAGCGCTGCGCGCCGCCGCCGCGGCGTCGGACTGGGTCGATATCGACCTCGTGCGCTTGAACCCTGTTGGCGCCCACATGGATGCCGATGCGGACACCGTGATCGGCGTCATCAAGCAGATGCGGAAAGCGGGCACCGGCATCATCGGTATGAAGATTCTCGGCCAGGGGGCGATGCGCGACCGTCCTTCGGATGCAGTACGCTTCGCACTCGGCAGCGGGGTCCTCGACGCCTTCACCATCGGCGCCGAGTCACGCCACGAACAGGACGACCTGACCCACCGTATCGCTGCTGCATAAAACCACTGCGCGTCCTCTTAACGTGCGGCCACAACCGCCGGAAGCATCTGCGCCACCGTCGCACGCGCTGCGCTCTGATCCATCGCCGCTTCGTGCGCCACGATGCTCTGCGCCGCCACAATCGCCAGCGGGATGCTGACGTATAAAACCAGAATGCCGAATGCTGCTGCTTTCATCATCATTCTCCGCAGCGGAATGCCGCAACACGATCCTCCACCCGGACATTCGAAGCATCCCTCCCACCTTCGGCGCATCACCGTGACAACCGTACTCATTTCCCAAAATGATCCGTACCAGAGCGGCTGATCGCCTCTTCCGGCGCTACCTTCGGGGGATCGCATCTGCGACTTCCGGCGCCGAAAACATCGCTCGCCGGTCGACCCCGACCCTCATGCAATCGAATCGCTTCGCTTGCATCCCTTTTTCGTTCCGCCTCCTCTCAATCTCAGCTATGTCGAAAAAGCAGAAACGCTCACTCGTCGACCCAACCTCTCTCAACCCGCGCAGCAAGGGCACCTTCCAGGTCATCATCGAAACGCCAAAAGGCTGCCGCAACAAGTACAGCTACGATCCGGAACAGGGGATCTTCACCCTGCGCAAAGTCCTTCCGGAAGGCATGGTCTTTCCGCACGATTTCGGGTTCCTGCCGAGAACTCTCGCGCCGGACGGCGATCCTATCGATGTCCTCCTGCTCATGGATGTGCCCGCCTTTCCCGGCTGCCTGGTGCCTTCGCGCCTCATCGGTGTCATGGAAGGCGAACAGCTCGATGGAAAGAAGAAGGTCCGCAACGATCGGCTGATCGCTGTCGCAGAGTTAAGTCATGCCTACCAGGACTGGAAGAAACTCAAGGACTTGCCCGATCAATTCATCCACGAGCTGGAGGCCTTCTTCGTGAACTACCACGGGCTGGAGGGCAAGAAGTACAAGCTGCTGGGCTGCAAGGAAGCCAAAATAGCGATGGATCTGGTCAAAAAATCTCAGAAGGCTGCCGCGCGCACCAAATGAAATGACAATTGCTTCGCGCCAGCGATTGTCTCGCGGAGCTATACTCGTGTCGCCTCGCAGGATAAGCCTCGGCCAGCAATCAGCGCCGATGCTCCCTGCCCGGAGAGACGGGGTAGCACCATGACAAGCTCTCTGAAAAGCCCTCTAACAAGCTCTCTCGTATCCGCCGCATTTCTGGCCATCGCGCTTTGCGCCACACCGCTCGTCGCCCAGCAGGCTACGCCGATCGAATCACCCAGCAGTCCTTCGCCGGCCGACGCTTCCGCGTCCCCACAGCCGGACCAGGCCGCCCCCGGAGTGCGCATCGTGCGACTGAGCCAGGTGAACGGTGAGGTGCAACTGGATCGCCAGACCGGCCACGGCTTCGAAGGCGCCTTCACCAACCTGCCCATCATCCAGGGCGGAAGGCTGCGCACCGGCGACGGTGTGGCCGAGGTGGAGTTTGAGGACAACAGCAGCCTGCGCCTCACTCCGCACAGCCTGGTGGAATTCCCCGTCCTCTCGCTTGGCAGTGACGGCACGCGCGCTTCCACCATCCACGTGGTCGAGGGTGCTATCTACGTCAGCCTCACCAAGAGCAAACAGAGCAACGTCAACGTCACCTTCGGCCAGGAGACGCTTGCCCTCGGTCCCTCCGCCCACATCGCGCTCGCGGTCACCGGCAAGCAGCCCCGGCTGGATGTGCTGGATGGCACAGTGCAGGCGGTCAACGGAGCAACCACAACAACGGTCGGCCGCAAGAAGGCGCTGCTCTTTGCCCCCACCAGCGCCAGCGCTCCCACGCTGCTCAGCAAGAATGAAAAGGGGCCGTACGACGACTGGGACAAGCATGCCGTCCAGTATCACCAGCGCCTCGCCCCCACCAACGGCAACTACGCAGCCACACCCTATGCCTATGGCCTCGCCGACATGAACTACTATGGCGGCTTCGCCAACATGGGCGGCTGCGGCATGATGTGGCAGCCCTATCTCGCCAGCGCGAACTGGAGCCCCTACGACAACGGCACCTGGGCCTGGTACCCGAATGCCGGCTATAGCTGGGTCTCGCCTTATCCCTGGGGCTGGACGGCCTTTCACTCCGGCAATTGGAACTACTGTCCCGGTGCGGGCTGGGGATGGCAGCCGGGCAATCAGTGGAACGGCCTGCGCAACACACCGGTCGTGAAACTGCCCAACGGTCCACAGCGACTCAGACCGCCCATAAAGCCGGTCCCTCTCGGCCCGACCGTGGTCGCCGTCAATCAGAAGCCGCTCGTGATCTCGAGGCTTAACGAAAAGGACTCGTTCGTCTTCCGCAAGGATTCAGCCGGACTCGGCGTGCCGCGCGGCACCTTCGGGAAGCTCAACCACATCTCCTCCGGGGTAGTGCAGCACGGCTCTATCGAAAGACCGGTTTACATCTCGTCCACACCCGGCACCCGATCGCAGGGAAACGAAAGCCGGATGACCGCAAATCATGGAACGGCCACCGCGACCCACACCATGCCGGCCGGCAGCCACTCGTCTACTGCCACGCAGCCTCATAGCCCGGGTAATTCTGGTGCCAGCCCAGGCGGCGGACACTCCGTGTCCAGCGGTTCGTTCGGCGGAGGCGGCGCGTCTAGGGGTGGCGGTGCCGTGGGTGGCGGCGCCATGGGTGGAAGTGCCGGCGGAAGCCACGCATCAGGCGGCGGTCACCACTAAAGCGCCTCCACATCGAATCTACTTTCCGATGCAGAAGTTGGAAAATATCCGGTTCAAAATATCGTCCGCTGTCGTTGCTCCGGTGAGCTGATCGAGCTGTTGCAGCGCCGCATATAGGTCCAGCAGCAGCATCTCGTGCGGCACCTGCAGGCCCAATGCGCTGCGCGCGCGCGCCAGAGCCTGCGCGCATCCCTGCAGCGCCTCGTAGTGACGCAGGCTGGTCAGCATACCGCCCTCCGCATCATTCCCAGACCCGCGCACCCGCTCCAGCAGCCGCGCACGCAACTCCGCCACACCCTCACCGGTCAGCGCCGAGACCTGCGCCAGTTCCTCCGGCATTGCATCTACGCGCGTTGGACGTGCGAGGTCGATCTTGTTCAGCACCAGCAGCGGCGAGCGCCCTTCCAGCGATTCAAGCAGCCGCACATCTTCCTTCGGCAACCGCAGCACTCCTTCCGCGTCGACAGCCGCCGTCGCATCCAGCAGCAGCAGTACCAGGTCCGCATCCGCCATCGCGCTCTCCGTCCGCGCAATCCCGTGCGATTCCGCCTCGTCCTCGGTCTCGCGCAGCCCCGCCGTGTCTGCCAGCTCCACTGGAATGCCGCCCAGCGAGATGCGCTCCGTCACCAGGTCGCGTGTGGTGCCTGGCGTTGCCGTCACAATCGCGCGCTCGCGCTCCACCAGCCGGTTGAACAGCGATGACTTGCCCGCATTCGGCCGTCCCACAATCGCCATCGTCAGCCCGTTGTGCACCAGCCGCCCCTCGCGAAAGCTCGCGGCAATCGGCGCCAATGCCGCATCCAGCGCATCCAGCCGCCGCGCAATCTCCGCATCCGGCGTCACGTCGATATCGTCTTCCGCAAAGTCGATGCCCGCTTCGAGCAGCGTCACCAGCGCGAC
>JAUTWX010000279.1 GCA_030838385.1 Acidobacteriaceae bacterium | reverse complement strand
CGCCAGCCGTTGCAGATCCGCAATCGTCATCGCGATGCGCTGGTCGCCCTGATACGCCTTGTGTATCGCCTGCGCATTGTTGACCATATCCACGCTGTTACGCGGCGCGCCCGCGGAACTCAGAATTTCCGCCCGCGTTCTGTCGTCCGCATCATCCTGCGGCATATTGGACGCGGCGCTGGTCTCCGACCACGCCCCTGCCTTTTTGTCGTTTACCGATGCCAGTAGCAGCGCGCGATCGCTGGTGAACCCCTGCACCATACGCAGCGTCTGCCCCAGGGAGAAGACCGCCAGCGAAGTTCCCGCCGGCATCTTCTTCAGATAATCCGCGGCCCGCTTGCGGGCAAAGCCTAGATCTTCCTTCGGCGTATTCAGCGTATCGATCAGCAGCACGTTGGCTGCGCCTTCAGATTGATTCGTCTCCGTCGCGTGCTCTTCGAAAAACGTAACCGTCTGCGGACTTTCGTCCTCGGCAACCAGAAAGTCTTCCTTGCGGAGTCCCTTTACCGGCTCGCCGCGACCATCGAGAACCACCACATCGACCTCAACCGCGCGCGTCTCCGCCTTGAAGGTGACGACCGGCGGCTGGCCCTCCCCGGAAACACTCTGAGCATGGAATGGAAGTACGCAGAAAAGAAGAGCGAATTGAACCAGGCCCGCGCGCAGGTGCACCGAACTCACCTCACGGGCTAGAGACTAGGGGAACGGCGCGAAAGTCTCAATCTTCTTCCGCGCCCCTCAGTTACAAATCTCGCTCAGTAGATGTGGAAGTTGACTTCGATGGTGATCTCCACCGGGACCGGTTTGCCCTGATAGGTCGAAGGCCTGAACTTATACTGGCGCACCGCCTCGACCGCCTTCTCGTCCAGCCCCATGCCCAGCTTGCGCACCACCCGAATCCGCTGCGGCAGCCCGTGCGCGTCCACGATCAGCGACACCACCGACACACCCTGATACTTCGCGCGCCGCGCCTCATCGGAGAACTCCGCATCCACGGAATAGATCAGCACCGGCGGCGATACTCCGCCACCCACGTGATACAGCCCGCCGCCGTAGCCGCCGCCTTCGCCCGGCCCATAGCCTGCGCCTGAGCCCGACCCGATCCCGCCGCCATCGCCCGAGCCCAGTCCCGCACCCGAGCCCGACCCATTCGACGCCGGCCCCACAATATTCGTCCGCGGATCGCCCAGGTTGGGCAGATTGTTATTCGGCAGCACCACGTTCGGTGGCATCTTGATCGTCGGCTCTACCGCCAGCTTGGGATGCTCGTTCACCGCCAGCATGGGCGGCGTAATCGGAGTCTCGGAGAACTTGGGCAACCGGCCCTTGGGCGCCGGCACCAGCTCGCGCGCACCACCGCCGCCGCCACCACCCATCGCCGGACCATTGGGCGCAATCGGCCGGAACGGCGTAATGTCCATCTGCACCATCTGCACCTTCGGCACCGGCTTGGGATGCATCCGCGCCTCGATGATCAGGAAGATAATCAGCCCGATAATCGCGACGTGCGCCCCCACCGACAAGGCCGAGGACAACGGGCTGCGCTTCATCCGGAACGGATCCGGCACCGCTATCGGCTGCGAGGTCAGCACCAGCGGCGGCAAGTGCTCCCGCTGGAACAATCCACGCACGTTCCCCCACATCGTCCGCCACACCGGCTCATCCACCACCGGATTCAATAAATGCGGCTCGTATTGTCTGGGCTCGGCCGTGCTATGCGGCGTACCGCCCCGCGTGGTGTGCGGTATACCGCCAGGGGCGGTGTTCGGAATGCGGTCCGGGGCGGCGTGCGGGGCAATGCCAGGCTTAGCAGTCCCGTTCATCCGCGCCTCCACACCAGGCGCCAGCGAGGCCGGCGCCGCCTCGCGCTTGAGCGCACGGCGAAGCTGGTTCTCCAGCTCTTCCACTTCATTCGGATTGGGTGGTATTCGCGACATACGATAGCTTCAACCTCTCAGTTGCGCAGACGTTGCGCCTTGGCCCGCAGCACTTTCAAGGCCCGCTGCAGGTGACTCTTCACCGTGGCCACCGGCATTCCCAGCACCGCCGCAATTTCTTCCGGCATCAGGTCCTCCTGATAGCGCAACGCGATCACCGTTCGCGGCACGATGGGCAGGGACGCAATCATCTGCCGCAGTCGTTCCGCCAGCCACGGGTCGCCTTCCCGCGATGCCGCCACCGGCTCGGCAACCCCGGGCTCCGCAAAGCTGACCGCCGCGTGGTCCTGCGGCCGCCGCAGCCTGCGCCGCGCCTGGTCTATCGAACGATGCACCGTCACCCGCCGCAGCCAATGCACCACATGTTCTTCAGATGCAAGCGACGGCAGGTGCTCATGCAACTCCAGGAAAACATCCTGCGCCACCTCCTCGGCCAGCGCCGGGTCGCGAACGATACGCCGCGCGATGCTGAACACCATCGACTGGTGCTCGCGCATCAGTCGGCGAAAGCTTTCGAGCGATCTCTGCAGGTGGCCACCTGGAACCCGACGACCATGCCGGAGTTGAATAACAACCTTCACTCTGCTATACGCATTGGCGACAAAAGAGTATGCAGCCTTTCTCGCATGCCCGCGAATATCACTTGAGATGCTCCGCCAGGAATTTCGCCATCGCCTGATTTGCCTCGATGGCCTCCGGCAGCGCCGGGTCGTACCAAAACGCATGCGGCAGCCCATCGAAGACCATCAGCCGCGCATCATCCCCCGCGCGTAGAAAGGCCCTATGCAGGTCCGTCGTGCCGCTCAACAGCAGGTCCCGTCCGCTGGTCACAAACAGCGTCGGCGGCATCCCCTTCAGGTCGGCATAGATGGGCGAAAGCACCGGGTCCTTCGGATCCGTCTGCCCCACATACGGCGGTAGCAGCCGCTCCCCACTCGGCGGCGCCAGATGGCCACTGAACCCGCGCAGCGCGTAAAGATGGGTGGAATCACCCGAGCGCGCAAAGTCCCCAGCCCCGCTGAAGATCCCCAACGCTGCCGGCTCCGGCAGCGACAACTGCTTCAGCCGCGACGCGACCTCTCCGGTCAAAATCGCTCCCGCCGAGGTCCCATAAATCGCGATCTGCTCCGGCTTGTGCGTCTTCAGCAACTCGCGATACACCGCCACCGCATCGTCCACCGCCGCCGGATACGGATGCTCCGGCGCCAGCCGGTAGAGCGCCGCCACCACCGGAATCTGCGTGTAGTACGCAATCGGAATCGTCTCCGTATAGCTGCCCGAGTCGGAATCGAAGCCGCCACCGTGCAGGTCCAGCAGCACCTTATTCGCATTCGCGGCAGGAATACTCATCGGCGTGACGCGGCGCACCGGCACCCCTGCGACCGTATCGTTGGCAATGGTCACCGGGCACAGCTTCTGCCACTGCTTTTCCGCGCGCGCCGTATATGCGTCGGTCATGGCGCGCCGCTGCGCCAAGGCTATCTCCGCCTTCGCATCCGTCT
The DNA here is from genome assembly GCA_030838385.1 of Acidobacteriaceae bacterium. Taxonomy (GTDB): domain Bacteria; phylum Acidobacteriota; class Terriglobia; order Terriglobales; family Acidobacteriaceae; genus KBS-83. Next base: position 3,363 of record JAUTWX010000279.1, on the reverse strand, counting down.
CCGGATGCCGTAGCATCGCCTGCGCCTCAGGACTCAGCGATTGCGGCACCGGCACAATCAGGCCCACATGCGCCATGCCGTCCGGTTCGATGTAACTCGAATTATGCGAAACCGCCGTAGCCGCGGTCGTCGCTGGACCGGCCGTCTGGCCCCAGGCAGGCGACGCGCCCAGCCCGCTGAGCACGCACATCACACACGCGAGTCCCCTCTGCCCGCACAGCAGCTTCATCCAGCCAGTTCCTCCCGGGTTGCCCCATTCCGGAGTTACCCATTTCGGAGTTGCCCGTTCCGGCCAATGTACTCCTGCCGGAGGCAACGGGAGGAACTCAGCGTGCGAAGCCGATCAGGGGAAGGCCGGCGACGGGTCTACCGTCCGCAGCCGCTGGGCAAACCGTTTGCGCAGCTCCAGCCGCGCCCGGTGACGCCGCGACTTCACCGTCGCCACCGGCCGCTCCATCTGTGCGGCAATCTCCTCCAGCGAGCGCTCGTCAAAGAACTGCAGCACCAGCGTCGAGCGCAGCGACTCCGGCAGCGACCCCAGCGCCGCGTGCACCAGCCGGTTCCGCTCGATCGTCAGCAGCCGCTGCTCCTGCGACATCTGCCGCCCCGAAAAATGCCACCCAGCGCATGTGCTGCCCGACTCCAGCACCGCGGTCAAGGTCGCGCTCTCCATCTCTTCCAGCCGCATGCGCGCCCGCTTCCGCTGCAACTGGAAGACCTCATTCATCAGCACGCGCGTGATCCAGGTCGCAAAGCGCGACTCCCCGCGAAAGCCGCCCAGCCCCTGCCATGCCTTCAGCATCGTCTGCTGCACCGCATCCTCCGCATCCTGCACGGAGAGCCGGTACTGCAGCGCCAGCATGAGCAGCCGCTTCTGGTGCCGCAGGAACAATGCGGAGAACGCACTCTCATCGCCCACCCGCGCCGCCTCTACAAGTTGTTCGTCAGTAAGTTCTTGCATAAGCTCGTCATCCTGAACGTAATCGAACGTGGGGTGAAGCACCTGCTCTTTGCTCGCGCGTCCACACACGAAACGTGAGCGACCATCGGGAGCGAACCCGACAACCCGCGCCACCGGCGCGTCTGCCTGGATGGCAGATCCTAGTGCATCGCCACGCCGCCCCGTGACTTCCGCATGATGAACGGCAGCGGAACCATGCAGAGCGCGGCGATAGCGAAGAAGCGAATGATATCGATGTAAGAAAGGATGGCCGCCTGCTGCTGAAGCTGCTGGTACAGGCGCAGCATCGCGGCGCTGTTCGCCCCGGTGAGTGACAGGCCGCCTGTCACCAGGTGATGGCTCATCTGCGTCGTGGCCTGCAGATACGCCGAGCTCCCCCCAATGACATGCGCGCCCAGATAGGTTTGATGGCGCTGCGCCTGTCGTGCCAGCAGCGTCGATACCAGCGCCGTCCCTACCGAGCCGCCCATGTTGCGCGCCAGGTTGGTTAACCCGGAGACGTCGTTGTTCCCCTCCATCGGCACGCCGACATACGAAAGTGTCTGGATAGGAATGAACATGAACCCAAGCCCGCATGCCTGAAAGAAGCGCAGCCACGCGGCATAACTCAGGCTCATCGTCAGATGGATCGTCGTCATGTGGAAGAGCGCTACTGATGTAACGGCGAACCCAAAAGCCAGCAGATACCGTGCGTCGACTTTCGCAATCAGAATGCCCACGATCGGCATACAGATCAGCGTCGCAATCCCACCCAGCGAAAGCGTCTTGCCCGCGTTCGTTGCCGTGTATCCCATCAGTGTCTGCAGCATCTGCGGGATCAGGATCGTCGTCCCATAGAGCGCGATCCCCAGGATGAACATCATCACGAAGGACAGCGTAAAGGTACGGCTGCGGAAGAGCCGCAGCTCGATCACCGGCTTGCGTCCCTGCCGGATCTGCCACAGCTCCCAGACGATCAACGCCGCAATGCTGGCAATGCAGATGACGGTAAACGTTGTGATGAAATGCGAGCCGAACCAGTCATCCTCCTGCCCCTTGTCCAGCACCACTTCCAGGCAGCCAAAGCCCAGCGCGGTAAACAGGAAACCGGTGTAATCGATCTTGATCAGGCCGGCACGAGCCTTCCTCACCGCTTCGATCAAATGCGGCGGATCCTCCACCACGCGGTTCGTCAGGTACATCGAGATCAACGCCACCGGCACGTTGATAAAAAAGATCCATCGCCATTGGTAATTGTCCGTAATCCAGCCGCCCACCAGTGGCCCAATCGCCGGCGCCGTCACTACTGCGAGCCCATACAGCGCGAACGCCTGCCCACGTTTTTTCGGCTCGAAGGTGTCCGCCAGGATCGCCTGCTCCGATGTCGCCAACCCGCCGCCCCCCAGCCCCTGCAGCACGCGGAAGAACAGCAGCGTGCCCAGCGAGGGCGCCAGCCCGCACAGCAGCGAACTCGCTCCGAAGATCGCCACGCATGTCATGTAGAAGCGCTTCCGCCCGATCAGCGTCGCCAGGTAACCGCTGATCGGCAGGATCACTGCATTCGCCACCAGGTAGGAGCTGATCACCCACGTCGCTTCGCTCTGGCTCGCAGCCAGCGATCCCGCAATGTGCGGCAGCGACACGTTGGCGATTGACGTGTCCAGCACCTCCATGAATGTCGCCAGCGTCACCGTCAGCGCGATCACCCATGGATTGTGGTGCGGCTTCCATACCGCCGTGTCCTGGCCCGGTTTCGTCGCTGCGGTCGCCATATCGACAAAATAGTACCATACGGTACATTAATGCAACCCAGACAGCTCACACATTCGCTATTCTGAATTCATGAAGGGAAAAACGTCGCGCCAGGCAACCCGCAAAGCCGCCGGCAAAAAGCGGAAGTCAGCCCGCGGCCGCCCGCCTGCGCATGAAGTCGCAATTCGCGCCGAACGTCTGATCGACGTCGCGACCGAAGTCTTTCTCGACAAGGGCTTCAAAGGCGCCAGCATGAGCGAGATCGCCCGCCGAGCCGGCGCCTCCAAGCAGACCCTCTACGCGCGCTATCCGAGCAAGGCCGCGCTCTTCGCCGCACTCGTGGAGCGCAAGGCCTCGCATCTCTTCGAAGCCATCGGCCCGCTCGGCGAGAGCCGCAACCTGCGCGAAACCCTCGTCCACTGCGGCTCGGAGATGCTCGATCTCATCCTGTCCAAAGAAGCCCGGGGCGTGCATCGCGTCGTCATTGCCGAGTGCGTCGAGTTTCCCGAGCTCGGCGAGCTCTTCTGGGACCGCGGCCCCGGCCGCGTCCGCGCCATGCTCGCCGACTACCTCGGTGCACAGCAGAAGCTTGGCGCCATCCGGTGCGGAAATCCCGAGCAGGCGGTCGAAGTCTTTCTCGGCCTCCTGGTCAGCGCCGCCACCCTGCGAGC
>JAUTWX010000191.1 GCA_030838385.1 Acidobacteriaceae bacterium | reverse complement strand
AGCCGCACGCGCAGCGGCGGCGGCGCGAGACATCGCGCGCCTCCGCCCCGAAAATTCGACCGAAACCAGCACACACCGATTGGTGCGCGCCGGCGGCGAGGATGCGGCTCTATTCATACAGCGAGATCGGGGAAGGCAATGCGTGCTCTACGATTCGGCTTCCTGCCGCAAAGGGGTTGCCCCTGGATGGGGTACGGCGGCCGGCGGATGGCCCAGCCGGTGCTCGTGCATCACGGAACGATTGCTCACCACAGTTGAAATGGCGTGTTTGAAGATCAACTGTTCCTGACTGTTGTTTTCGAGCAGAACCGAATACTTGTCGAAGGAGCGGATCCTGCCGGTCAGCTTCACGCCGCTGACCAGATAGATGGTGATAGGGGTCTTGTCCTTGCGGACCGTATTCAGAAATGTGTCTTGAATGTTTTGTGCCGGCTTACTATCCATGGTGCCGATCTCCGATGCCTGGCGGCGACTTGTTTTTTCGTTCAACCGATACCGTGCAGCGCTTGCAAAGTGAAGCTATTTGCGCTCGTTGCATGGCAGTGTGACATTGCCATCAAAAAGTCATACCCGCCGGAACCCCCGCGAAATAGCCGGGACGGAACTCCGGTCAGACACGTGTGTCGGATGCAGAAAATGTGCCCGGGGTTGCGATAGGCTTCTCTGGTGATCCCGGTGCACAACGTTACCACGTCTCAACCATCTTCAGCGGCTCCCGGCGACCCGGCTCCGCTCCCTGTTCCCCTGCTGGATTTCGCCCGGGAATATGCTGAAATCGGTCCCGAAGTGCTGGCAGCGGTAGAAGCCGTCTTCCGCAGCCAGCGCTTCGTCCTGGGTCCGGAGGTGGCCGAGTTCGAACAGGCCGCCGCCCGGCACTGCGGGGGGGCTGAGGCCGTCGGCTGTGCCTCAGGCACCGACGCGCTGTGGCTGGCCCTGGCCGCGACCGGAGTTCAGCCGGGCGACCGCGTCCTGACCACCGCCTTCTCCTTCTTTGCGACCGCCAGCGCCATCCTTCGGCTCGGCGCCACGCCGTTGCTCGGCGACATCGATCCGCGCACCTACAACCTCGATCCAAAAGCCGCCATGGCCGCCCTGGAAAAGCACCCGGCCACCCGCGCCATCCTGCCCGTACATCTCTACGGCCAGTGTGCCGACTGGACGGCTCTGACCCACGCTGCAGGAGCATGCAATTGCATGCTTATCGAGGACGCGGCGCAGGCCTTTGGCGCGCGCTGGGGTGACATTCCTGCCGGAGCTCTGGGAGCCGCCGCCGCATTCAGCTTTTATCCCACGAAAAATCTCAGCGCCGCGGGGGAGGCCGGAATGGTCACTACGCCAAGCGCAGCCATTGCGCGACGGGTCCGCAGCCTCCGCGCCCACGGCATGGAGGTCCGCTACTACCACGAGGAGGTTGGCGGCAACAGTCGTCTGGATAGCCTGCAGGCGGCAGTGCTGTTGGTGAAACTGCGCCATGTGGAGGAGTGGAACGAGCGCCGACGTGCCCTGGCTGCTCGTTATAACGAGCTGTTCACCGCTGCCGGAGTCGTCGAGCCCGGCCCCTACCCCAACCGCGGTGTGGTGCTACCCTGGGTCGATCCGCGCGCCCACCACGTCTTCCACCAATACGTAGTCCGGATTGCCCGCCGCGATGACTTGCGGGCATGGCTCACCCAACGCGGCATCGGGTCGGAGGTCTACTACCCACTCGCGCTCCACCAGCAGAAGGCGCTGGCCTCGCTGGGCTATCACGAGGGCGACTTTCCGGAGAGCGAGCGCGCGGCACGCGAAGTCCTGGCGTTGCCCATCTTCCCGCACCTGCGCGACGACGAGCAGCAACGGGTGGTAGCAGCCATTCGCGACTTTTTCCACTAAGGCACACAGTTTCCGCAAAAAAAGAAGGTGCGACGGTCTAATCTTCTCCCGCGATGACTTTCGTTCGGAGGGGTGGCATGGCTGAAGCGCAATCCGGTTGGAACCTGAACCGCAGGAGATTGCTGCAGGGAGCGCTCGCTGCAACTGCGCTTGCCGCTGTGCCACGCGCTATCCGCGCGATGCCCAACAGCATTGCTCCATCCGCGGCTCTGCAGCGCCTGATGGACGGCAACGCCCGATACATGCGCGACCAGATCGACTTGAAGGACTTCACGGCCGGCCGCGCGGCGCGAGCACTGGCGCAGTATCCAATCGCAGCGATTCTTGGCTGTGCGGATGCACGCGTCGCTCCTGAGTTCATTTTCGATCGAGATCCGGGAGAACTCTTCGTCTGCCGCGTTGCCGGCAACTACATGAACGTGGACATCTTGGCGAGCCTGGAGTATGGGGTCGCAGTGCTCGGTGCCCCGCTGGTCATGGTGCTGGGACATACCAACTGCGGCGCGGTAAAGGCGGTGCTGCAGTATGAGAAGGATCGCAAGCCTCTGCCCGGCCACCTGCAGATGATGCTGGACGCCGTATCCCCCGGAGTCGCGGAGGCCATCCGGCAGGGACCGGCGGACCAGCTAAACCACGCGATCGAGGCCAATGTGCGCTACAACGCGCAACGGCTGCGGCAGGCGCATCCGGTCATTGCGAAGGCGGTCGAAGAGAAGCGAGTCGAGGTGGTGAGTGCGATCTACGAACTGGCGACGGGGCAGGTTCGGCTGCTGCAGTAATCGTCGGGATTTGCGTCGAGCGCGAGTGTGGCTACGATAATCAGCGATGATGACGCCGCGCAGCCCGTTCGTCCTTGCGCTTCTGTGCCTCAGTGGAAGCACTTGACGCCAGCTTCGGCATGGGCTCATTTCCTTGCCCAATGCGCCGCACGGTCTCGCCATCCAGCCGGTACTTGATCGAGACGGTCGGCACCGGCAACAGCCTGCCCGTGTCGGGATCGAGCCCCGGCTTCGCCCCGGCAGCGGCCAGTTTGAGTGTAAAGGTAGGCACCCGCGGGCCCTTCGGGTCGAGCACCTCATGTCCCACCGCGACGGGCAGATACCCCACCACATCGTTCATGCGCAGACCGCCCTCATAGCGGTGCTTGCGGTCGTTCCACACCAACAGGCGAACGCGTGAGTAGGCATACGGCAACCCATCCTGGTACGGACTCAGCACCATCACGTACTCCGGGGCCTGCCGATCCGGGAACGGCGATGAGGCGTCCGGAATCTTGGCGAGCAAATACGCGCCGACGATCCTCTGCCCCTCCGCGTAGCGCACGACTTCGTCCGGCACGTCCACGTCCAGGCGGCGCGCCAGCAGCCAGCCCACACGTCCGTGGCTGTCGCGCACCAGCCACCAGTCTTCATATTGGGGAGGAGGCGCGTTGGGATCCACCGGCGGCGGTGTGGGCACAAAGGCGCTGTCCGGCGCGGAAGCCGGCGCAGGGGCTTTGCCCAGGATGATGGGGCCCTTCGGTGTCGGCCCCTTGCCTTTTTCGATCAGCTCCATCAGCCGGTCGGCGGCAGCGCCCGCTCGCTCCTCAGCGGCCTTGCGCTGCTGCTCGCGATAAGCCTCCTCGGCCGTGAGCTTCTTGATGCTGGCGCGCTCCAGCAATTGCAGCTTGTCGCCTTCCGGCAGCAGCAAGTAGCGCTCCGTATCCCGGCCCGGCGAGAGATGCGCGAAGAGCTCCTCCCGCAGGACGCCGGTGGCCACTACCGAGGCATTGGCGTGATCGCGGGTGAGTACCTGAAAGGCATTGTAGGTTGGTTGATCGATGACAGAGTGCTCCTCGATCCAGCCGGTCTTGTTATCCGCTGTTTCCACCTTCAGGAATCGGCGCTCGCGATCCAGCACCTTCAGCTTTTCGCCATTGCTGACCGGTGCGACCTTACTCGATACGGGCGCTATCCGATCGCGCAGCCATGCCCCTTTTGCTGCGACATACACGACATCCGCAGTGCCGGAGGCGGCATGACGGCATCCTGAGAGGCCGGCCCCACAGACGAGGGCGAGCATACATGCCACGGCAATGCGCGCCACGACAACGCGCGAAGCGAGAGGAAGAATGCGCCTGCTCCATAGTTCTTCGACCACGATCTCTTCCAGCATATACAGGCGCGTGCGGAAGCTGGCGAGCCGTGCCGGTGGAAAGTGCGATGAAGCAGGCGGGCGGCCTCAACAATGTCACTTATCCAGACGGGATCAGCTTCGTAAATATTCACAGCCAAAGAATGTCACCATTGCAGTCCCGGCCTTGGTGCGTGGGCACCTCAGTGCGTGCTCGCGACCGCGGCCGGCTGTGCGGCATTCGTCGCTGTCGCTCCCGGGTCGAGCTTGCCGGCGGTCGTGCTGTCGAAGGAGAAGAGCTGCACATCTGGATTACCGCCAAGATCCGCCGCAAAGAGAAATTTCTTCGATTGATCGAGCGCCAGCGCGAAGGGCTGTGTCCCGACCGAGGAGAAGGGCGATCCGGAAAGTGCCGTGAGCGCGCCGGAGGCGAGTACCGAATAACCGCTGATCGAGTTATCCGTGGTATTGGCGGCGTAGAGGTAGCCGCCTGTGCCATCGAATATGATGGAGCGCGGCTGGCCACCCGCCGCGAAAGGTGAGCCGCTAATCTCCGTGAAGCTGCTGGTGCCGATCGTGAAGACGCGCACTCCGACATTCGTTTCGCCGACAAAGAGCGCCGAGCTGGTCGAATTCACCGCGAGGCCAAGATCCTGGTTCGCGATGCCGCTGGTTGCTTTCGGACCAATGATCTGTGTGTTTGCCGAGAGACTGCCACTGGTGTTGAACGGCATGGGAACTACGCCCAACTGCCCGAGTGTGACGAAGACGTAACTGCTGTTCGGCGCTACGGCGATGTTCTGCACCGAGAGATTGCTCGTGTCAGTCCCGGCAACAAACGTGATCGAGACTGGCGAACCCGTTACCTCGGAAAGCGTGCCGTCGCTATTGATGGCGTACTCGCCCACGGCCGCCACGCCATTGGCGAGACCGGCGACCAGCAGAAATTTCCCCGAGGGATCGACAGTCAGTGCCGAAGGGGCAACATCCTGCACCAGAGCGTTAGTGTTGATCAGCGTCGTGACGCCGGTGCTGCTGTTGATACCCAGGCCATAGACCCCGATTCCCGCGACACCCGCATACAGGACTGTATTGCTCGGCGTGACCGCGAGTGCCACGACCGGCGCTGTCGCAAACTGGTTAGGAGAGCCGGAAAGCGTAGCGAGGGCCCCGGTGGACGATACGGAATAACCGACGAGCACACCGGTCTGCGTGCCGACATACGTGTAACTGCCGACAGTGGTGCCCCCACCCCCGCTGCTGCTTTTCGTAAAGAAGTCACCGCATCCAGCGAGCAACAATGCTGAAATGCCCATCGACCCCGTAAGCCACCGACCCCAAAGCCGTCTGCCGAACATGTCACACATCCTATATGCGCGCCCTATATGCGCACCGAAACGCGCAGAGCTCCATCTGATCCTGACGCAGGCACATTCGCATCGACGCACGCGCATCCCGGAACGCTCATCTCTGCAATTCCGAAAGAGACGAAATGGCCGCAGTATCTGGCTATGCGATGGTTGTCTCTGCGTCCTGACAGGCTGCGCAAAGGCCCAGAACGTCGACCGAGTAGCGCTCGGCGATAAAGCCGTTGGGCAGCCGGTGGGGCTGTGGCATATCGCCAAGCTGCTCTTCATCCAGGTCGTAGATCGCTTTGCATCGTGTGCAGACCATGTGGTGGTGCGGGCGGTCGTTCATCTCCACACGTAGAGAGCCGTGATGCAGACTGACCTCGCGGAAGAGCCCGCTGGCGATGAACAGGTGGATATTCTTGTAGACCGTAGCCAGCGAGATGGAAGGGATACGCGCCTGGACGCGCGCGTACACCTCTTCCGGGCTGGGATGTCCGGGGATGCTCTGCATCACCTCGAACAGCACCTGCCGCTGGTGAGTAACGGCGATGCCATGCGCAGCGCAGAGGTCGCGAAACGACCCACTTTGCCCCGCTATGTGTGCAGTCGACATACTGCCGTAATTGGATAATAGTTGTTGAAAACTGTCAATTCCCGGTAAATCGCAGGAATCAATTCGGCCGGTCGCGCCAGCCGCGCCCAAATCGCTCATCCAGCGGCTGCCTTCCGCGGAAGCCCGCCTCGAGCGTATGCCAATA
>JAUTWX010000177.1 GCA_030838385.1 Acidobacteriaceae bacterium | reverse complement strand
CAAAGACGTGCAGTACGCGCTGCGGCAGTTCCGTCGCAATCCCGGCTTCGCCATCACCGCGGCGCTGACGCTCTCGCTCGGCATCGGCGCGACCACGGCGATCTTCACCCTGATCTACAACACCATGTTGAAGGCACTGCCGGTCCAGCATGCCTCGCGTCTCTATATGGTGGGCAAGGAGCCGACCTGCTGCAATTACGGCGGGATGCAGGGCGACGAGTGGCGCATCTTCTCAAATGACCTCTACCTCCACTTTCGTGATCACACCAAAGGTTTCGAAAGCCTGACCGCATTTCAATCCTTCAGCACATCGTTGTTGACCCGGCGCGTGGGCGATTCGCAGCCACCGGAGACGGTGCCCGGCCGTTTCGTTGCGGGCAACGAATTCGCCACGCTTGGTGTGCCGCTGGCGCTGGGCCGGCCTATCCAACCCTCTGACGATAGGGAGGGCGCGCCGCCGGTGGCGGTGATCAGCTATCGCATGTGGCAGCGCCGTCTCAACCTAGACCCGCACATTCTCGGAGCCAATTTCACGATGAACGGCGTCGTGGTGACGGTGGTGGGCGTCACGGCGCCCGAATATCACGGCGAGATCGTGCAGTCCGATCCGCCGGAGCTCTGGCTCGCGCTGAACCAGGAAGCGAAGTTCACTGGTGCTGACGCGGCACATACCCATCATCCCGATACCCACTGGCTAGATGTGGTGGGCCGCATCGCCCCCGATGCGTCGCCGGACCAGATCAATGCGCAGCTCAACGTGGAGCTGCGGCAGTGGCTCCGCAGCCGTGACACGCTCACTGCCGCCGAACGCGCACAGATCGGTCGCCAGAAGACCGAGCTTTCTTCCGCGAAGACCGGTGTGAACACCGTTGCGCAGGGATATGGCCGCGGGTTGAAGCTGCTGATGACAGCCGCCGGATTCGTGCTGCTGATCGTCTGCGCCAATGTGGCGAATCTGCTGCTGGTGCGGGCGACAGCGGAACGGCAGCAGCAGGCGGTCCGCATCGCCCTGGGCGCGACCCGCGGGCAACTGGTGCGGCAGGCCATGGTGTCGAGCATACTGCTGGCGCTCGCCGGGGGCGCCGGCGCTATCGCGATTGCCTATGCCGTGGCGCATTCGGTGCTGAGACTCGCCTTCCGCGGATCGGAATATGTTCCGGTGGATGTGAATCCCTCCTTGCCGGTGCTGGCCTTCGCTGTGCTGGCGGCGCTGATCACTGCAGTTCTCTGCGCGGCGATACCGGCATGGATCTCCACCAAGACCGATCCGGCTTCGGCCATCCGCGGCACCGCGCGCACCATGAAGGATTCCAGCTCCACACCGCAGCGGGTGCTGGTCATCACCCAGGCCGCACTATCCGTGGTTTTGCTGTGCGCGGCGGGTCTGCTGCTGCGCAGCCTGAACAATCTTCAGAAGCAGGACTTCGGCTTTCAGACGAAAGACCGCTACATCGTGGGCATCGATCCATTTCTCGCCGGTTATAAACCGGAGCAGTTGAACGATCTTTATCGCAAACTGCCTGAAAGCCTGATGCGGATTCCCGGCACCAGGAAGGTTGCCTTCGCCCTCTACACGCCTCTGAGTCACGACAACTGGAACGGCGGCATCTTTATTCCGGGGCAGCCTGATCCGCAGCCGGACAGCGACTGGTATGTCGCCACCTATATCCGAATCAGTCCGGAATACTTTGACGCGATTGGAGCCAAGCTGCACGCGGGCCGCCTCTTTACCGATGGCGACGATAACCATGGACGCAAGGTCGCTGTCGTGAACCAGGTGTTTGCAGATCGCTATTTTCATGGCAAAGCAATCGGCCAGCACTTTGGCGTAGAGCCGGAGTTGCGAGCGCAGTTCGAGATCGTCGGCATCGTGGAAAACACGAAGCATCAAGACCCAAATGTGCCGCCGCCCCCCATGTATTACATACCGTTCGCGCAGACTACGGAAGTCTTTAAGCCTCAGGACAAGCCCTTCGAACCGCTGGGCCATTACGCAGGCCAGGTGGTGCTGGAGACGGTGAACAGTACACCCGCATCTCTCGAGGCGGCGACGCGCCATGCCTTTGCCGAAGTAAACCCCAACCTTACGCCGCAGTATTTCCGCACCTTCTCTGCACAGGTGGCTACGAACTTCAATGAAAACGAGCTGCTGGCGCGGCTCACGTCGCTCTTCGGTCTGGTGGCGCTCATCCTTGCCTCTATCGGTCTCTACGGCGTCACGGCCTACTCAGTCGAGCGGCGCACCGGCGAGATTGGCGTACGGATGGCGCTGGGCGCGAATCGGCGGAGCATCCTGCGCGATGTGATGAAGCGGGCGCTCGTGCACTGCGGTATCGGTCTGGCCATTGGTGTTCCGCTGGCTTATGCGGCTGGCCGCTTGATGGCGCAGCACCTCTACGGTGTCGGAGCGTTCGATGCGCGAGTGGCCATCATCACTCTCGTCATGCTCTCCATGGCAGCGGCCGTGGCGGCCTTCGTACCCGCGAGGCGCGCGGCCTCCATTGAGCCGATGGTGGCGCTGCGCTCGGAATAACCGAACAGAGAGGAGGGCTCGTGCAGCTCATTCGGCAGTTCCTGCAAGACCTTCGCTACGCCTTGCGGCAGCTTCGCCGCACTCCGGGCTTCGCCATTACGGCGGTTCTGACGCTGGCGCTGGGGGTAGGCGCGACGACGGCCATCTTCACGCTGATCTATCAGGTGATGCTGCGGCCGCTGCCGGTCACGGCGCCCGACCAACTCTACAAGCTGGGGACGGGCGACGAATGCTGCTTCAACGGCGGTGGCCTCTTCGGCGACTGGAGTTTGTTTTCCTACGACCTCTACACACAGTTTCGCGATCATCTGAGTGGCTTTGAGAGTATTGCTGCGGTGGAGCCGGGCAAGACGCCGGCGGGCGTGCGCCGCCAAGGCAGCGACGAGGTCGCACAACCTGCTTATCTGCAGTTTGTCTCCGGAAACTACTTCTCGACGATCGGGGCTATGGCCATGCAGGGCCGCGTCCTTCAGCCTGTGGACGACCAGCGCGGCACCGAGCCTCATGTCGTGCTCAGCTACAGGTTGTGGCAACACCGCTTTGGCAGTTCGCCGGAGATCGTTGGCGTTTCGCTGATGATCAACGGCCGCGCGATGACGGTGGCGGGCATCATGCCGCCGGAGTTCTTTGGCACGCACGTGAATGGCGACCTTCCAGACATCTGGGTGCCGCTGGCCTTCGAGCCAATGCTTACGAATGTGGATGCGATGGATCATCCCAACGAGCACTGGCTGGGGGTCATTGGCCGGCTTCGCAGAGGACAGGATCCGGTGGCTCTGACGCCTCAAGCCAGTGGACTGCTGCGACAGTGGCTGCTGGCACATCAGGACGGCCTGGCAGCCGGACAAAAAGCAGCCATCCCGCAGCAGCGGACCGAACTGGCTCCGGCGGCGACCGGTGTGAGCCAGACGCGCGACAATTACGCCTCCGGCTTGCAACTTCTCATGATGATCGCCGGCTTCGTGCTGCTGATCGTCTGCGCCAACCTGGCAAACCTGATGTTGGTCCGCGGCATGGCGCGGCGGCATCAGACCTCAGTGCGCATTGCGCTCGGCGCGCAGCGCGGCCGACTGGTGCGGCAGACGCTGATCGAAAGCCTGGTGGTCTCAATTCTCGGCAGCGGCGTTGCCGTGTTGCTTGCGTTCGCCGGCTCACGTGCCATGCTGTCCATGGCGCTGGACGGCATGAAGTCTTCACCGTTCTCGGCTTCGCCCTCGCTGCCGGTCCTTGGCTTTGCCCTGGGTGTCGCGGTGCTGGCAGGCGTACTGTTCGGCTGCGTGCCGGCTTGGATCACCTCGCACTTCGATCCGATCGAGGCGCTGCGCGGCACCAGCCGCACGGCAGGCGACAAGACCGCGTGGCCGCAGAAGTCGCTTGTGGTGCTGCAGGCCGCGCTTTCTCTCGCGCTCCTTTCGACCGCGGGATTACTTACCTTGAGCCTGCGCGCGCTTGAACATCAGAACTTATATCTCACAACATCGGGCCGGCTGATTGTCGGTATCGACCCGTCGGCTGCCGGATACGACATGCCGAAGCTCGAGGCGCTGGAACGAAGACTCGATACCGATCTGAAGCAGGTGCCCGGTGTCGTCGAGGCATCCTACGCCATCTACAGCCCGCTTTCACACAATCGCTGGCATGAACTGACACATCTTCCCGGTCAACCGCGACCGTCGCCCGAGTTCACCAACAACTACTACCGCACGACCTGGGACCGGGTGAGCCCGGGCTACTTTGCCGCAGTGGGAACGCATCTGCTTCAGGGCCGTGTCTTTACGGATGGAGATACCCCGGCGACGCGTCGCGTTGCGGTGGTAAACCAGGCCTTCGTCGATCGCTTCCTCAAGGGTAAGCCCGCGCTGGGCGCGCACTTCGGCATGGACGAACACGATCCGAATGAGCTCGAGATCGTAGGGGTGGTGGAAAACACCAAGTACGAGCATGTGGACGAGCCGCAACTGCCGATGGTCTTTGTAGCGATGGCACAGCCGAACGAAATATTCAAGGAGAGCGACCGCATCGCTGAACAGCGCACCCACTATCCGGAAGACATCATCGTCCACTACCGGGGCGGGGAAGCGGAGATGGCCGCCGCGATGCGCCGCGCCGTCGGGCGTATCGATCCAAACCTGCCCATCACCCGGATCGACACGCTCGCAACCCAGGTAAATTCAAACTTCAATCAGCCGGAGATGCTGGCGCGTCTCACCATGGCCTTTGGCCTGGTTGCCTTGTTGCTGGCGGCGGTCGGCATCTATGGCGTGACCTCATACACGGTAGAACGCCGCACCTCCGAAGTAGGGCTGCGGATGGCGCTGGGCGCGGACCGGCGCGATGTGCTGCACGAGGTGCTGAAGCGCTCGCTCACGCAGGTGCTCGTGGGTCTTGCACTCGGTGTGCCGCTGGCGCTAGGGCTGGGGCGTCTCGTGGCGGCTCACCTCTACAACGTAAACAGTTACAACCCGCTGATCCTGGGCGGCGCATTCGGGGTGCTGATGGTGGCGGCGGTGCTTGCGGCGTTCGCGCCGGCGGCGCGCGCGGCTTCGATTGAACCGGTGCAGGCGCTGCGCAACCAATAGGCGGCAGATCTTTAAGAAGGGTGGATGGCCATGCGGTTGGCTCAGGAAGTTCGCTATGCGTTCCGCCAGCTTCGGCGCAATCCGGGCTTCGCGATGACTGCGATCCTCACGCTGGCACTCGGCATCGGTGCGACCACGGCCGTCTTCAGCGTCGTGGAGCAGATGCTACTCAAGCAGTTGCCGTATCGCAACGCGGATCGCATTGTTGCGCTCGAGACGCTGTTCAAAGACAGGCAGCGCCAGATCCCGCGGGTTCCGGGTGGCGATTATCTGGACCTGGGCGCTAGTTCAGCCTTCGCCGCAACTACTTACTACGAGGCATACGAGCAAGGCGTGCAGCTTCCCGACCACGCGACCTTTACGCACATCGCAGTCGTAAGCCCGAAGTTTTTTGATGTCTTCGGCGTACATCCTGATCATGGCGCGCTCTTCCGGATGAATGATGCGTCGCACCAGGCGCTGGTGAGTGGGGCCTTTGCCGACGCGGAACTGGGCGGCGTAAACGCTGCGGTGGGCAAGATCGTCAGCGTGGAGAGCGAATCTTTCGAAGTGGTTGGCGTGATCCCGCGGGGTTTCGATTATCCGCAAAAGACCGCCCTTTGGGTGGGCCGTCCGCACACGCCGGACAGCGTCAACCGCGATTCGTACAACTACCATGCGATCGGTCTGCTGCGCGACGGACTTAGCGTAGAGCAGGCGCAGCTTCAGCTCGATGCGCTCTCGGCGCGGCTGGCGAAGCA